>JAZNUF010000093.1:0-1870 GCA_045592185.1 Candidatus Flemingiibacterium sp. | reverse complement strand
GCCTCCGACTTCTATTTCAACAGCTCTTCTCTCACCGTATGCGTTTTCTGCCGCTATGGCACTTAAATCGGTTATGGCGGCAGTGGCGTAAGCTTCTAAGGTCTTTTCATCGCAGCAGTTAAAAAATTCCGCGAATTCGTTACCGTCTACAGTGTTTGACAGTGGAATCTTTCTTGAAAAGCTCCTGTAGGTGTTTTGCTCATTTTGCGCCTTGTAAAGACAATCCACAAGCATTTCGCCTTTCAAGGATATCATCATGTGTCCGTTGTTTTGAGTAGGCTTAACTTCATAAAAGCGTATAACCCCATTACAGTCTATGACTGTGTCGATTGGCGGATGCTGTCCGTCCGGTTCGATGACTTCAGATATCTGCAAGGGCTCTGCCAAAAATGTTCTTTCGCGCTTAAGGGTGGATTCCTCCCAAAGCTGTTCGGTGAGGGGCTCGTTACCCTTTTTAAAATCCCCTTGGCACTTTGGCGTACAGAAATCCAGGTCGCAAATTTTAACATCAGATGTTACAGTAGAACGCAAAGTGATTTTCCTCGGGTTTGCCAATTTTGAATTTAAGGCGGTAATACGAGGATTTATGAAAATTTCAAGATTGTCTGAGTCTTCAATGTCGGAAATATCCCATTTCCAATCTGATTGAAAATGCACACAGTGAAGCTCCTCGCCTGCGTCCGTTTCGGCGGAGAAAAGAACCGAATAGTCAACAATTCCCGTAACCTCAAGCCGTCTGCCCTGTATGTATTGGGAGGTTATATTGGGGTTAGCGCGGACGCGAAGAAGCTTTTTAACGTCCGGGTATCTGTCCGGTAAAATAAAGTCTGCGGACATTTCTGCGGGTATCGAATCCATCCGTGCACAGGTTTGTAGCCACTTGTTTTTGCTGTTTTGATTCATGGTGCCACCATCCTTAATATTTTTTGGTAAAATATATGCGTAAAATGGTGTTTTGATTCCTTAATGCAGGTTTTTTCCATAATATTTTAAAAGACTTGACTTTTTATGGAATGTTATGGTATAATGAATTTGGCATTGGATTAAACAAAGTGATTGCCGTTTGACTTGTTGATAATTCAGAAAATTTACATAAGCAGGAGGACTTGTAACATGAAAACCACACTTGTGATTATGGCTGCAGGCATAGGCTCGCGTTTCGGCGGAGGGGTCAAACAGCTTGCTCCTATCGGAAGAAACGGTGAAATTGTAATTGATTATTCAATTCACGATGCTATTGAGGCAGGTTTCAATAAGATTGTTTTTATTATCAGACACGATATTGAGGAGGCATTCCGAGAGATAATCGGCGATAGAATTGAAAAGATTTGTGACCGACTTGGAGTGGAGGTTGCATACGCTTTTCAGGAAACAAGTATGCTTCCCGAGGACTATAAGGCTCTTGGCGACCGTAAGAAGCCTTGGGGCACAGGTCACGCCATTCTTTGTGCGGCGGACAAAATCGACACGCCTTTTGCGGTAATTAACGCGGACGATTACTATGGCAAGTCTGCATACCGTAGCGTTCACGACTATCTTCTCGGGTATACCGAGGCAGAGCCGAACAACCTCTGCATGGCGGGATTTATTCTTAAAAATACCCTTAGTGAAAATGGTGTTGTTACTCGCGGAATCTGTGAGGGCGATGGCGAGGGGTATCTTGCAAAAATCACGGAAACCTCGGGAATCGGAAAGGTTGAGGGCAAAGTGATGGCAGGCGACAAAGAATTGTCCCCCGAATGTCTGTGTTCCATGAATATGTGGGGGCTCACTCCTGAATTTTTAAGTAAACTTAAGGTAGGCTTTGATGCTTTCCTCAAAGAAATAGGCGATGATTACAGTAAAAAGGAGTTCCTACTGCCAATTTACA
>JAZNUF010000092.1:0-7703 GCA_045592185.1 Candidatus Flemingiibacterium sp. | reverse complement strand
TCTTGTAAATTGAACTACAAAACCCCTGTTCAATTCAAAATCGAACAAGGGTTTCGATAATTTGTGGTTTTTTGTGTCTACTTTCTATTGACAACTTCATTCAACCGGTGGTCATGATTATCGTCCTGACTGTGTAAATTCAAAAATTTTTTGAAGTAAAGATGCGCGCGAAATCATTTTCTTCGTTTGCTTAATAACCATTCTAGCAATTCTTTATTGTACGCCTTTTCCCAAACATTATGTCCTACTCCCTCAATTCGGGCATATCTAACATCTAAATTCAGTTCTTGTAGTTTTGCTACCATTTCGTCAGACTGCGTGGGACTGACAGTTCTGTCCTCCGCACCGTGAAATACCCATATCGGCATTTTCAGCACCCCTGCACTCCAAGCCATTCCGCCGCCGCAAACCGGCACGATGGCAGCAAACAAGTCAGGCCTTGCCATAGCGGTAAACCAGGTACCATACCCTCCCATGCTCAATCCTGTTAAATACACTTTATCTTCGTCCACATTGTATTCTTTTATTAGATGTTCAATAAATTTTATAATTGATTCTACCCGTGCTGCCCAGAAAGTATCCTCAGGGCATTGGGGCATGATAACTATACAATCATGCTCTGCCCCTTTAAGATATTTTGAAAATCCGTGTACATCTACCTTTTCAAGGTCTTCTTTACCGCATCCCCGTTCACCCGCACCATGAAGCTGAACAATTAACGGCATTCTTTCATTTTTAGCGTTACACGAATATTCAACAAAAGGAAATTCCCATTTTTCTTCTCTGTGCTCAATTCTATTCATTAAAACTACACTCCCCGGTACATTACAGTTTATATAAATGATTATACCACTATTCCCTACAAAATACAAGTCTGAATATTTATAATCGCCGCGAATGATTTTCATTTTAACCATATTATATGTGTGAAAATGCTCTTTTTTTGAAAAAAGCGAAAAAAATGATTTTTTTTCAAAAACCCCTTGAAATTTGTGAAAGTTTGTGGTATCATATATTGAGAGATGCTGTTTATACAGTTTTCAAGCCCGGCTGCATCAGGTACAGACCGTTACAGTCAAAGCTTGACGCAGACGATATTTGAAGGAGGTGAACAGTTTGCCGAACATTAAATCCGCAAAGAAACGTGTTAAGGTTATCGAAGCCAAGACAATGCAGAACAAGATGCTTAAGACCGCACTCAAAACTTCTATGAAGAAGTATGAAGCTGCTCTCGCATCCGGTGATAAAGCCGCAGCTGCAGAAACATATAAGGCAGCAGTCAAAAAGATTGACCAGGCAGTAGCTCAGGGTCTTCTTCACAAGAATAACGCTGCAAGAAAGAAGAGCAACTTTACCGTAAAGCTCAACAAGCTCGGTGCATAAGGCTCAGTATATGTAAACTTGTACAAGTACAAAAGGTGATGAAGTCAATTCATCACCTTTTCGCTTATGAGGAGTTACATTAAGTAGCTTTAAAGAAGCTCCAAACCTCACCATCCCTATCAACGGTCATTCGCCAAAGCTCATCACCGGCTGTAATATCTACCACCAAAAATCCGCATATCTCACCGGTGGCGGTGGCCTCCGCCGTTTTTCTATGACGCACCACAGACAAAAAGAAGGAACGCGCCTTATCCACCCTCTCCGACTCACTTATGGGTTGCCCATGAATTAATTCTCCCTCTCTAATGTAAACAAATTCTTCAAGGCTTCCATCAACGGACGAAAAACTCATGCGTAAATTCCCCGTTTCGGCTACCAGCCCCTCCTCGGTATTTTCTACCCGCAGACCCGACATTCCTCTGCCGAAGATATTGTCGATTGTACGTCTTGCAATTTTTTGGCTGTAGGCCTCCATTTCGGGCATAACAAAGATTTTTTCTTCCGACTGCTCATTGTCCGCTAAATAGGGGTAGACCACACCGCTTATTTCATTAAGCGTGGCCGCGGCTATTTTCTCTGCATCGGAAGCATCCTCATAATTAAGGGTAGCGAGAAGCGTGAACGTATCGGAGAAAACCCGAACCTCCTCATCGGTCGCTTCACCGCTTTTCATTCGCGCTGAGAGATTAGTTAATCCCTCTAAGTTTATATCATCGGGTAAGGTTGAAATGCCGGCAAGAAACCTTGCCGCCACGGTGTGTTTCTCATCGCCCTCTCCTAAATTTCTCCAGCCCTCCAAAGAATCCGAGCAAAGGTTCAGAGAGTTTCGAAGCTGCGTAAGTTCACTGTTTTTCAGTCTTTCTCCAAAATTAACAGTCAAAATTCCAAGAATGGTAGCTACAACAGACAAAGTTATTAAAAATGTATAGGCAATGCGGATATCCCGAAAGTTTTCACGAAGGTCACGAAACGAGCGCATATCTTCTCTCCTTTGCATATATTCTCACCATATTATATCCCTGTTTACAATAAATTATTTAAGAAAGGGTGCCCGATTTCAGGGTAAGCTCTAAATTTATGGAAAACACAAACAGAAAAATCAATATTGTACTTGTAGAACCCGAAATTCCGCAAAATACAGGAAATATCGCTCGAACCTGCGCGGCAACGGGGGCATCACTTCATCTTATACGCCCTCTCGGATTCACTATTGACGACCGCAAATTAAAACGGGCAGGTCTTGACTATTGGGATAAGCTTGACATTTCTTACTACGATGGGCTTGAAGATTTTTTTGAAAAAAATCCAAATATCGAATTTTACTGCTTTACCACTAAGGCAAAGAAGGTTTATACCGATGTTTCTTACGGAGATAATGTGTATCTGCTTTTCGGTAAGGAAACTAAAGGGCTTCCCGAAGAGTTTCTGTATAGAAATCCGGAAAGATGTGTGCGAATCCCCATGCGTGACACACTCCGTTCTCTCAATCTCTCAAATTCCGCCGCTATCGCCGTTTACGAGGTGCTCAGGCAGAAAAATTTTGACGGGCTCCGTCCCGATGGGCAGTTGACGAAATATTCATGGGAATAGAGAATCCGGCGTATCAAAAAATTACAATAATATGCCCTGCCGTGTAATTCTCCTATGATATTTGACATATTACAGTTTTTATGGTACAATATAGTATATTATAACAATTTTCATGGAGTAAGGTTTTAGAATGATAGCCATCAGTCTGAGTGGTGTTTGCCTTGAATTCGGAACGGACGTAATACTTGACAATATCTCTTTCAGCCTTAACGAGGGAGATAAGCTTGGTATTGTGGGCGTTAACGGTGCAGGCAAGTCTACCCTTTTCAAGATAATTACAGGCGAATATACCCCCACCGATGGTTCTGTGTTTATATCAAAGGACAAAACCGTAGGTATGCTTGAACAGAATACGGGCCTTGAGGGAGATTCCACCGTTATAGATGAAATGCTTGCCGCTTATTCTGAGCTGATTGCCGATGAAAAGCGGCTTGAGGAGCTGGCGGCAGCCCTTGAAACAACCCCCGGGGATGAGGCCTTGATTTCTTCGTATACTTCCCTTTCCGACCGCTTCAAGCGTGCCGGCGGATATGAATTTCGTTCCCGCTGTAAGGGAATACTTAAAAACCTTGGCTTTGACGAGCAATTTCATAAACTTAAAATATCCGGACTGTCAGGGGGACAAAAAACCCGATTGGCTCTTGCGAAGCAACTTATTACCTCACCCGACATATTAATGCTTGACGAGCCTACAAACCACCTTGATATCGAAACCCTTGCGTGGCTTGAGGATTTTCTTTCTTCATACAAAGGAACTCTGCTTGTTATCTCCCATGACCGATGGTTTCTTGATAAGGTAACGGGCAAAACCCTCGAAATTGAAAACACTCACTGCGAGATGTACAACGGCAATTACACGACATTCGTTGCCATGAAGCAGAAAAACCGCGAAATCCGCGAGAGGCAGTATAAAAATCAACAAAAGGAAATTGCACGCATTGAGGCGTATATCGAGCAGCAGCGCCGATGGAATCGCGAGCGCAATATAATTGCGGCGGAAAGCCGTCAAAAAGCCCTTGACCGCATGGTTAAAATAGAACGTCCGGAGAATTTGCCCGACAAAATCCGCATGAGCTTCACAAAATCGGGAGAAAGCGGAAATGATGTGCTCACCGTTAAAGGACTCACCAAATCTTACCCCGGCAAGCCCTTGTTCACGGATGTTTCCTTCCTCGTGAAAAAGCATGACCATCTATTTATTGCAGGTCAAAACGGAACGGGAAAATCAACCCTTATAAAAATTATCGCCGATAGACTTTCCGCAGACAGCGGAAGCTTTGAATACGGCTACAATGTAAGTATCGGATACTATGACCAGGAGAATCAAAATCTTGACCCTGACAACACCGTTCTCGACGAGTTGTGGAACTGCTATGATGGGCTGACACAAACGGAAATACGCTCTGCTCTTGCTCTGTTCCTTTTCAAGGGAGATGACATAGAAAAGAAAGTTTCCGTCCTCAGCGGCGGCGAAAAGGCACGCCTTACTCTCTGCAAGCTGATTTTGTCAAAAATGAATCTTCTTATTCTTGACGAACCCACAAATCACCTTGACATAAATTCAAGAGAGGTGCTTGAAAATGCCCTCTCCCAATTTGACGGAACGATTATTGCCGTTTCCCATGACCGGTATTTTATATCAAAGCTCGCCACGCGTATACTTGATATAGGCGTCAATCCGGCTCTTGATTTCATTGGTACCTATGAGGAGTACAAGGCACACGCCGCAAAACTCATCGCATCTGAAAAGACCGGTGCCCTAAACACCGTCAGCGAGGCAAAAGAGCAATATCTGAAGGCAAAGGAGCAGGCAGCCGAAGCTCGTAAGCTTCGCACTCGGATGAGGAAAAACGCAGAGGAAACCGCAAAGCTTGAAGAAGAGCTTGCTGCTCTTACAAAGGAACTTGAAAACGAAGAAATACAAGCAGATTATTTGAAGGTAGATGAACTTTACAACCGTCAGCAGGCGGTGGAAGAACGGCTCATGGAGCTTTACGAGGAGGCAGAAAATTTTGAAGAAAATTAATATGCTTGTGGTTGGAATTACCATGAACTGCGCAGGAACGGAAAAATCCTTTTTGTCATTCCTTTCATGTCTTGACAGGGAACGCTTTGACGTTACTTTGCTTCTTGCAAAAAAAGAGGGACTTCTCCTTGACCAAGTCCCATCATGGGTAAAAATCCGAGTCCTTGAAAAATACGGGGATATGTTCCTTCTTTCAGGGAAAAATGCAGCAGCCACCATGTTTAACTGCTTTGTTAAAGAAAATCCCTTGTCGCTTTTTGAAATTTCCCCATATTTTATAAAAACCTTGTTCTCCAAAGGCGAAAAAAGAAGCTCCATTGCTACGAAGATGTGGATTCACTTTATGAAAAAGATGGAGAAAATCGAGGAAAATTACGATGTTGCCGTTGCCTATTGGGGCGATCGCACCATGTTTTATATGTGCGACATGGTTAAGGCTGACAAGAAAATCACTTGGCTTCACTTCGACTACGCGAATCCGCCAAGGGATGACTCCATCTATGAGAGCTACTTTAAAGCCTGCCATAAGGTTGTTACCGTTTCGGACACCATTGACGCATCACTGAAAAACAAGCTTCCGCAAATTGCGGACCGCTGCGTTATGATGGAAAACATCACAAATCCCGAACAAATTTGGAGTTTCGCAAACCACGGCGACAGCTTCCCCGACAAGGATTTTGACGGCAAGCGAATCCTTACAATCGGACGTATCAGCGACCAAAAAGGGCTTGACTTGGTAGTCCCCGTGCTTAAGAGGCTTAGAGAAGAAAATATCAATGTCCGTTGGTATGTGCTTGGGGATGGAGAGCCGGAATACAAAGCATATATGTCCGAGCTTTTAAATTCCAGTGGAGTTTCCGATATGATGGTTTTCCTCGGCACAACCCAAAATCCCTACTCCTACCTTAAGGACTGCGACATCTACGCGCAGCCCTCTCGACACGAGGGCAAGCCCATATCCGTTGAGGAAGCGAAAATCATGTGCAAGCCGATTTTGGCATCAAGATACCTTTCCGCCCCCGAACAGCTTGAGGGCGGTGAGCTTGGAGTTTTGTGTGATATAAGCTCTGAGGGAATATATGAGGGTATTAAAAAGCTTCTCGGGGATGACGCCTTATGTTCAGCCCTAAGCGAAAAGCTTGCAAGCCGCAAATTCGGCAATTCCGAAGAAATCGAAAAATTCTACCGAATGATATCCGATTAGCGAAAATATAAATAAACTGTAAAATTCCCCATACTCTTGAAAAACCATGCTAAACTATGATATAATTATTATGTAATTAATTGTTTAAGAAGCAATTTGCGAGGAGGATTCCATTGATTATTCAACTTGAGGAAGCCAAATATAAGCTTCAAAATATGAGGGCGGACATAGACGAACTTGCGTCCGCATTGCGAATAGAACAGCTTGAGGCAGAAGTAGAAGCAGATGAGAAACTTACGGCGGAGGCAGACTTTTGGAATGACGCTGAAAATTCCAGCCGTGTTCTTCAGAAAATCAAGCAAAAGAAAGACAAAATCGAAGCCTTTCAAGCTTTGAAGAATAAGCTTGAAGATGCAATAACACTTGCGGAAATGGGTATCGAAGAAAATGACGAAAGCGTAATCCAAGAGGTGGAAGAAGAACTTGCAGGCGTCATAAAGGAAGAAGAGCGTCAACGAATTGAGGTACTTCTCTCCGGTGAATATGACCGCAATAATGCTATTGTATCTTTCCATCCCGGCGCAGGTGGCACAGAGGCACAGGATTGGGCGCTTATGTTATACCGTATGTATACCCGCTGGGGCGAAAAGCACGGATATACCGTAAAGCTCGTAGATTGGCTTGACGGTGAAGAAGCGGGACTTAAAAGTGCCACCATCACCGTTGAGGGTGTTAATGCCTACGGTTATCTTAAAAGCGAAGCGGGAGTCCACCGTCTTGTGCGTGTTTCCCCCTTTGACTCATCGGGACGCCGCCATACATCATTTGCATCCGTTGAAGTCATGCCCGAATTCGAGGATGACGGGAAAATCGAAATCAGGGATGAAGATATTGAAGTCACCGCCCATCGTTCATCCGGTGCCGGCGGTCAGCACATCAACAAAACCGATTCAGCTATCCGCATAACCCATATTCCCACGGGTATTGTGGTAGGCTGTCAAACTGAGCGCAGTCAGCTTCAAAACAAAGAAACTGCTATGAAAATGCTCAAATCAAAGCTCATGGAAATTAAAGAGCGCGAAAATCTTGCAAAAATTGAAGATATCAAGGGTGTTAAAACAAATATTGAATGGGGCAGCCAAATCCGTTCCTATGTTTTCATGCCCTACACCCTTGCCAAGGATAACCGTACCGGCTACGAGGATGGCAACATTTCCGCGGTAATGGACGGTGACATTGACGGATTCATTAATGCATATCTCAAGATGAACGCAAAATAAGTCCCTTAACTGCAACAAAAAACGGCGGTGCTAATGAGACGTACTCTTAAGGACAGTTTTTTGAAATTAAATAGAATACATTACCTACCGATAAGAAAAGTATAGAAATTGTTACTCTATTGATTCTTAACGGGGAATTTAATCATGACCACCGGTTGAACCGGTGGTTTGCACAGCCCCTAGAAGGGGCAATTACTGGCTTAACCCCTGAAAGGGGTTCTGAAGTTTAGCACCGCATTACCATCTCAGGCAGCCGCTCTCGTGCGGCTGTCTTTATTTT
>JAZNUF010000091.1:0-7920 GCA_045592185.1 Candidatus Flemingiibacterium sp. | reverse complement strand
AAGTGCAACAGCTCCCATAAAATACACCTTGTCACCCACCAAGGGTGACATTTTTGTGTGCATTGCACACAAAAAACGTCGTATTTGGGCGCATTCGCGCCCGGAGCTGCCGCAAGTTTTCAACTTGCAACAGCCCTTAATTTTATATCTGCTTGTATTTTTCCGCCTGGGATGCGATTAACGCCGCGTCATCAAAATAGTTTATCTTCATGGCTGACTTAACCTCATCAAGGGTTGCGGTAGCCGTTTCTCTTGCTTTTACACTGCCTGCTTTAAGGATATCGTAAACTCCCGATATATCCTTTTGATACTCAGCACGGCGCGCTCTTATAGGTTCAAGAATAGTTTCGAGCACAGAAAGAAGGAATTTTTTTACCTTTACGTCACCGAGTCCTCCACGGCGATAGTGGTCTTTAAGCTCGTCAAGCTCCTTATAATCAGGGAGAAATTCTTCAAAATGCTCCTTTGTAGCAAATGCGTCAAGATATGTGAAGACGGTGTTACCTTCGATTTTTCCGGGATCTGTGATTTTTATGTGGTCCGGGTCTGTGAACATACTCATGACTTTAGTTTTGAGCTCGGCAGGGGATTCGGAAATATAAATGCAGTTTCCGAGAGATTTTGACATCTTTGCGCCGCCGTCAATTCCGGGGAGCCGTCTTGATGCGGAATCGGTCGGAAGCAGGGCATCCGGCTCAACAAGCACTTTGCCGTATACATCATTAAACTTACGAACTATCTCGCGAGTCTGCTCAATCATAGGAAGCTGATCCTCACCTACAGGGACAGTAGTAGCCTTAAATGCTGTTATATCCGCCGCTTGGCTTATAGGATATGTGAAGAATCCCACGGGAATACTGGTTTCAAAATTACGCATTTGTATTTCCGCTTTTACAGTAGGATTTCTTTGAAGTCTTGAAACAGTTACAAGATTCATATAATAAAAAGAAAGCTCGCAAAGCTCGGGAATCTGCGACTGAATGAAAAGGGTAGACTTCGCAGGATCAAGACCGCAGGACAGGTAATCAAGGGCTACCTCGATAATATTCTGTCTGATTTTTTCAGGATTATCGGCGTTATCGGTCAGAGCTTGTGCGTCCGCAATCATAATATATATTTTATCATATACACCGCTGCTTTGAAGCTCCACTCTGCGGCGGAGTGAGCCTGCGAAATGTCCTATATGTAATTTACCCGTGGGTCGGTCGCCGGTGAGTATTATCTTTGACACTTTTATTACCATATGCCAAGCTTTTGCTCTGGCATCCTTTCGTTGATATAAAGCAAAACGCCGCACTTATGTGCGGCGTTTGTGGTGCGAGAAACGGGACTTGAACCCGTACAGTGTGAACTACACGCCCCTCAAACGTGCGCGTCTGCCAGTTCCGCCACTCTCGCATATCGTGAGGGCTTGTTCCCTGCAACGTATAATATTATACACTATTTCCGCGTCTTTGTCAAGGGGTTTTTAGAAATTTATTTGAATATTTTTTGATGAAGAATCAGCAACAATAATTTTGATTGACATACAGCGGTTTTTGATGTATAATACTTATATGAAATCAATTCTGAAGGGAGCTACCCATGAAAAGTCCCAAATCTGTTTTTATTTGTTCGGAATGCGGATACACCACTCCAAAATGGTTTGGTAAATGCCCCTACTGCGGCGCATGGAACACTCTTGAAGAAAACGAAGCTTCTGCTTCGCTTCCAGCTTCAGCCCAGAAAATCAAGCGAATTGCTCCAGAATACGACTCTGAGATTGTACGCTTCGATGATTTGGAGCTGCCGTCCTTTATCCGTTCAGACACGGGCATGGGTGAGCTTGACCGCGTTCTCGGCGGCGGACTTGTTCACGGCTCTGTAGTGCTTCTTGCAGGTGAACCGGGAATCGGAAAATCCACGCTGCTTTTACAAATCTCCTCAGCCCTATGCAAAAACGGTGCCGGAGCTGAACGCAAGGTTTTATATGTGTCAGGAGAGGAATCCCAGGGTCAGCTTAAGCTCCGGGCAAAGCGGCTTGGAGTCGGAGGGAAGAACCTTTACGTTTTGACGGAAACCAATGTCGGAAAAATTATCACAATGTGCGATAAGGTTCACCCCGATGTGATTATCGTGGACTCCATACAGACAATGTACGATGAACATATTGCCGGCGCGCCGGGCAGTATAAGTCAGGTCAGGGAATCCGCACTCGCTTTTATCGCCAAGGCGAAAAATGAAGGGGTTTCCGTCATCATGGTAGGTCATGTAAACAAAGAGGGAGGAATTGCCGGTCCTAAGGTGCTTGAGCACATGGTGGATGCCGTCCTGTATTTTGAGGGCGAGAAATTACGCTCCTATCGAATAATCCGAGCTATAAAAAACCGTTTTGGCTCAACCAATGAAATCGGTATGTTTGAAATGGGCGATGAGGGGTTAATCCCCGTGGATAATCCCTCGGAAACTCTCCTTGCAGGCAGACCGACCGGGGTATCGGGCAACTGTGCCGTTTGCGTTATGGAGGGCACACGCCCTATTATTGCAGAGGTACAAGCGCTTGTAACCCAAACCTCATATCCCTCTCCCCGCCGAACATCAAACGGTATAGACTACAATCGAATGTGTCTGATTTTAGCTGTTCTCGAAAAGCGGCTCGGATATCGTTTTTCTGTTAATGATGCCTATTTAAATGTCATCGGCGGAATACATATTGATGAACCTGCGGCAGATTTAGCTGTTGCCATGGCGCTGATTTCGTCCATCAAGGACGAGGCGGTTGCCGATGACCTTATTGCCATGGGTGAAATCGGACTTGCAGGCGAATGCCGCGCCGTACAGAATTTTGAGCAGCGTGTGTCAGAGGCGGTACGCTTGGGCTTCCGCAGGATTATTGTTCCCGAAAGAAATGTTGAGTTAAGAAAACGTTCCGGAAAGCCCTTGAAATTTGATGGGGCGGAAATAATTCCCGTGAAAAGTATTTTCGATCGAATTAATTGGAACGGTTAAGAAGAACTACCCGACTATGCGCAGTCGGGTAGTTCTTTATATATCGTCTTTTTCAGGATAACCGAAAAAGACGATGCTTTTTCCATCGGGGGAAAAGGGAAGTGTACCGATTGATTTTTCGCTGCCCATGAATCTTACAATCACTTTCTCCGAGTTGTCTGTGAGATTTTTCAAAATCATGTGCACATATCCGCGTCCATCTGTTATTTCCGAGGCAAATTCAAGGCTCACCGAACAGCTATTTTCGGGTGATATGTGTACTTTTTCGTCCGGTACATCCAAGGCACTCGCCTCTGCAATTTCTCCGCTTTCAAGCATGAAGCGATACCATTTTTCTTCACGTCTAAAGACTATACTGCCTTTGTCAAAGGATGGAAAGTCTGCGTAAAATCCAAATTCCGCAAGGCGACACTGTTTGCCGTCTGTGGTAATTAAATTCAAAAATGAACGGGTCATCTATCTGCCCTCGATAATATAGAAAAACGGACTTGTGGGAGAATTAACCATTTTGAAGCAGGCAACCGTATATTGACGGCGGTCCAGCTTTGCAAGTCGCTCGCCAACGAGTTTCCCCTCAACATCTCCCTCTGCATGACCGGGGTAGACTGCTATCAGAATTATAGCGTCCTCTGCCATAAGCTCTATTGCAGATTCGATAGCGGCAAGAGTGGTTTCGCGCAGTGTGGTGATTTTTTTATCACCGCCGGGGAGATAACCAAGATTGAACATTCCTGCTTTGACCTTTTCTGTAACAAATTCCTTCACCCTATGGTGTGAGGCGCAAATCAGAGTATAATTTTCGGGGCAGTTTGCGGCACTAAGGTTCTTTTTTGTTGATTCCACCGCCGCTTGCTGTATATCAAAGGCATAAACCTTTCCTGTTTCTCCCACAGTTTTTGAGAGAAATTCCGTATCGTGGCCGTTGCCCATGGTATAGTCCACCGCTACATCTCCCTCTTTTAAATGCTGGAGAATAAAGTACTTGTGCATATCAAGTAAGTCTACCATTTTTTTCTTTTCCTTTCGGGATAAAATAAGGGAAAAGGGGAGATGCTCCTCCCCCTTTTTTATCCTATTTAAAATTCGATAACCTGATTAAGCTCGGCAGACTTGAAAGCTGCCTCCATAACCTTCATATCCAGCATCATCTGTTCATGGGTTACAAGCTGTGCAGCCTCTCCGTCAATAGCTTTAACGAAGTTACGGTAGTAATCATGAACATCAGACTTCGGACGTTCAAGTTCGTATTCGTCAACGGTTATACTGTCGCGGGGTGCCATGGTCTTTGTAAGTCCTGCCGCTGTTTCCACAGGAATAACATCGGACTCATGCCATGCCTTGCATCTTGTAACCTTGCAGTTTTCACGCCAATCAGTTATGAGCGCAGTACCTTTCATGCCCTGCATATAGAAACGGGGCAGGGGAATAAAATTATATGTACCAAGCTCAATATACGCTCGGCAACCGTTCTCAAACATAAGCTCGAGCTTAAAGCCATCATCAACTTCTTTATTGGTGATATTATCGAGTCTGCAGAAAACGGTTTTGATTTTTGAAGGTACAATCTGAAGAATCTGGTCTATAAGATGGATTCCCCAGTCGTAAACCATTCCGCCGCCGTACTTCTTCATTCCTCGCCAATCGGATGGAATTCCGCGAGAACCGTGTACGCGAGATTCAATATTGAACACTTCGCCGATATCTCCCGAATCATAAAGACTCTTCATAGCAAGGAAGTCCACATCCCATCTGCGGTTCTGATGTACGGAAAAAATCTTGCCGGCTTTGTTTGCAGCAGCAATCATGTCGGATAAATCCTCGGAGCAAAGAGCCACGGGCTTTTCACAAAGCACATTTTTACCTGCTTCAAGGGCACGAATACAAACCTCTTTATGATCATCATTGGGGATTGCAACCGTAATCATATCTACATTTTTATCCGTCAGAACCTCTTCAAAGGAAGAATATGCTCGGATTCCGCGGGACTCAGCAAGTAAAACCTTCTTTGGATCGATATCGTAGATACCGAGAAGATTAACAACATCGCTTTTTTGAGCGTGGTCAACGTGCCATCCGCCCATTCCGCCATATCCGATAACAACTAAATTTTTCATTATACGTTTTGCCTTTCTACTTTGGGTTATCCTCAAGCCCAAGACATCGAACCAGGTTTGGGTTCTTTAATGATAACCTGCTTTAAAACTTCTATAGCTTTTGAAAGTCCCTCGTCTATAGACATAAGGCTATCCTCGTGCTCGATAGACATCACCTTATCGTATCCAACAAGGCGGAGTGCCGAAGCGATGTCTTTCCAATACTTCACGTCATTGCCGTAACCAAGTGCACGGAAAACCCATGCGCGATTAAGCTCATCTCCATAATGTTTTGTATCAAGTACGCCGTTTTTAGCGGTATTGATAGGATCGACTCTTGTATCCTTTGCATGGAAGTGATAAATCGCGCCCTTAAGTTCGCGAATCGCCGCCACGGGATCCATCCCCTGCCAAATCAGGTGAGAGGGGTCGAAGTTAGCACCGATAGTATCTCCTACTGCCTCACGGAGCTTAAGGAGCGTTTCGGGGTTATATACGCAGAATCCCGGGTGCATTTCGAGGGCTATTTTTGTAACGCCGTGAGCATTTGCAAACTTAACCTCTTCTTTCCAATAGGGAATAAGCACTTCGTTCCACTGATAGTTAAGGATTTCGAGAAAATCCTCAGGCCAAGGGCAGGTTACCCAGTTCGGATATTTTGCGCCCTCGTGGTCACCGGGGCATCCGGAGAATGTTATCAGAGTATCAATTCCCATTTTTTCCGCAAGAAGCACTGCGTTTCTAAAATCAGATTCAAATGCAGCGGCAATTTCTTTATTCGGGTGAACGGGATTGCCATGGCAAGCAAGGGCACAAGGCTCTATACCGTATTTTGCAAATGTTGCCATAAACTCTTTATATTTATCTTCATCGGATAAAAGCTCCGCAGGATTACAGTGGGCTTTGCCGGGATATCCTCCCGCGCCGATTTCAACGGCTTCAACCCCCATGTCGGCGAAAATCGAAAGAGCTTCGTCAAGGGTCTTGGAACCGTAACAGTTAGCAAGAACAGATAATTTCATCTTTTCAAATCTCCTTCTATGTATTTTTAGAAGTTATAGATTGTACCAGTCTTTGCAGATTCGTAGATACCCTCAAGAATGCGTGTCACGCAGTATGCCTGCTCGGGAAGTACGCAAGGAGTAGTGTCGTTCCTTACAGCGTCAATCCACTGCATAGCCTCTGTAGTGTGAGCGTCGAGCACAACTCCGTCATAGAACGCTACTCCGGCTGCATCCATATTAGCGGTAGTTACGCACTGTTTGCCGTTAATGATACTGTTTATACGTACGCCGTCAGTCATATCGCAGCCAGCTTTAGTACCGCAGAGGGCGGTTTTTGCTTCGCGAACATCAAGAGTATTAAGCGCCCATGCAGATTCAAGAACAATGGTAGCTCCGTTTTCCATAACTATAAAACCAAAAGCCGAATCCTCAACGGTGAACTTCTCGGGATCCCAATCTCCCCATGCGTTTCCGGTTCTTGTATCTTTATTCAATTTATGATATGTTGTACCAACACAATACTTGGGTTTGTAGTTATTCATAGCCCAAAGAGTAAGGTCGAGGGCATGAGTTCCGATATCTATAAGAGGTCCTCCGCCTTGTTCCTGTTCGTTAAGGAATACTCCCCATGTGGGAACTGCGCGGCGGCGAAGCGCTGTTGCTTTAGCGTAATAAATCTCGCCTAAAGTACCTTTTTCTACTTCTTCTTTTATGAACTGAGCATCAGTTCTGAAACGTGTCTGATAACCGATAGTGAGCTTTTTGCCGGTGCGCTTTGCAGCTTCAAGCATTTTAAGAGCCTCAGCCGAGTTAATTGCCATAGGCTTTTCGCACATTACGTGCTTGCCTGCTTCAAGGGCATCTACCGTAATGAAGCTGTGGCTGCGGTTGGGTGTGCAGACATGGACAACGTCAATGGACTTATCGGAGAGAAGCTCTTTATAGTCCTTGTAAACCTTTGCATCAGCCGTACCGTAATCCTTAGCGGCTTTTTCTGCTCTCTCCACGACAATGTCACAGAATGCAACCATTTCAACGCCGGGAACTTTTTTGAGGGCAGGCATATGTTTACCGTTGGCGATGCCGCCGCATCCGATGATACCGATTCTAATGATATCATTTTTGTTAATTGTAGTCATAATAACTACCTCCAAAATAAAAAAATTTCAACTGCATGGGGTCTGTCTATCCATAAACCGTGATAGCAGAATGCCATACAAAACAATGATAATACTTTTTTATGTAAAAGTCAAGAGTTTTTGTGAAAATATTACGGGATTTCAGACATTTTTTTGCAAGGAAGGGTATTGAAGTTTTTCATACGCTCATTTTATTATATGTAATAAGTGTAATAAACAATTATGGTACGTTCAATACCGCCCTTTGTGATATCCGGGGCGGTGAGCATTGCGCCGTCATTACTCATGAGCTCCCATGCTTGCAGTTCTTTAATTTTACATCTAAAAACAATATCGGCGCTTGAAAGGACTATAAATTCGTCATCCTTAATGGAAAGAGAACCTGCGTGCCCTATAACCGTGTCCATACCATCCTCAGAGTTACGCTCAACGCAATATTTTATTGCCTTGCCTGCCAGTCGTTTCGCCATTTCCACTCTGAACGCTGGCGAGTTTTCATTTTTCGGTTTGAAAAATCTTTTAAAAAAAGCCATGCTATATCCCTCCGAATCAAACTGGATATGTATTATTATATCACATATTGTAAAATTTATCAAGCTCGATTAATTGCAGGGAAGTTATTTAAAATTCCCCTTGACAAACGGCTTTAAATATGGTATACTATTATGGTACTTAGGGATATAGCCAAGTCGGTAA
>JAZNUF010000090.1:0-2224 GCA_045592185.1 Candidatus Flemingiibacterium sp. | reverse complement strand
TGACGACATGAGCCGAGAATTTGAAGCGGCATTTGAATATGAGGAAACCGAAGGGCAGCTTGAGGCTATAAAGGAAATTAAGGGCGATATGGAAAGCCGTGTCCCTATGGACAGACTTCTTTGCGGAGACGTGGGCTTCGGTAAGACGGAGGTTGCTATCAGGGCTGCATTTAAAGCGGTTATGAGTGGTAAGCAGGTGGCAATTTTAGTTCCCACCACCATTCTTGCCATGCAGCATTATCAGACCATACTTTCCCGAATGAGAGGTTTTCCCGTGAGCGTTGATATGGTGTCCCGCTTCCGCACGCCAAAGCAGCAGCAAGAAACTCTGCGGGCTCTTCGCCGTGGGGATGTGGATATTATTGTGGGGACTCACCGCCTTGTTTCCAAGGATGTGGTGTTCCGCGATTTGGGCCTTGTTATAATTGACGAGGAACAGCGATTTGGAGTGGCACATAAGGAAAAACTAAAGCAAATTGCAGGCAATGTGGATGTGCTGACTCTGACGGCTACCCCTATTCCGCGTACTCTCAATATGGCTATGAGTGGTATTAGGGATGTGTCCGTCCTTGACGAAGCACCGGGAGACAGATTTCCGGTACAAACCTTTGTAATGGAATATGACGAGCTTATCATCAATGAAGCAATAAAAAAAGAGCTTCGCCGAGGCGGACAGGTGTTTTTCCTGCATAACAATGTGGAGGATATAGACGGTGTTGCTCTTAAAATAGAGAGGGCTGTTCCCGAGGCGAGAATCGCTGTGGCACACGGTCAGATGGATAAAGAAACTTTGTCGGATATCTGGCGAGGGATGGTTACGGGCGAAATTGACATTTTAGTTTCCACTACCATCATTGAATCCGGCGTGGATGTTCCTAACGCAAACACACTCATCATCGACAATGCACAGAATCTTGGGCTTTCTCAGCTTCATCAGATCAGAGGAAGAGTGGGACGCTCCAGCCGCCGTGCTTTCGCGTATTTCACTTATCCGAGGAATCTGTCCTTAACGGAAATTGCCTCAAAGCGCCTTGCTGCAATGAGGGAGTATACCGAGTTTGGTTCGGGATTTAAAATTGCGCTGCGCGACCTTGAGATTCGCGGTGCGGGAAATCTTCTCGGCGCAGAGCAGCACGGTCAGCTTGACTCTGTCGGATATGACTTGTATGTGAAAATTCTTAACGAGGCTGTCCTTGAAGAAAAGGGCGAAGCACCGAGGCCGAAATTTGAGTCGAAAATTGATATTTCTCTTGACGCCTATTTGCCTGAGAAATATATCCGCAGTGAAAGTCAGAGAATGGACATATACAAGAAGATAGCTCATATTGAAAACGGCGAGGACCTTGATGACCTTGCTGATGAGCTGCTTGACCGTTTTGGCGAGATTCCGCATCCTGCAGATACGCTGATGTATGTATCTCTTGCGCGCTCCCTTTCAAGCAGGGCAAGGATTCCCAAAATCGAGCACAAGGGTGATATAATTTCCGTTATTCCCGAAAATTTCGACCCTGTAGCATGGGCGGCGGCATCGGCAAAGGCGGATGTACAGTTAACCTTCAAAATGTCCGGAATTCCACGGGTAAACTACAAAATAAAATCTCGCAGACCTCTTTATGATATCTGCCGCTTATTAGAGTGTTACGTGGAAGCTTTGGATGGTGTTGGAAATTAAGGCGCATCTGTGGAATATTACACGGTGTTGTGGGAAATTCTGTTAATTACACTGTTGTAAAAAATTGGGCTGTTGATAAAATTTTTACGAAAAGGGAAAGAAATTCTTTTGGAATTTGATTGTAAATTTTCCTATATGCCTATAGACAAGGGAAGCCGCTTGGTGTATAATTAATCTTAAAGTATAAATCCGAAGGGAATTCAGCAATGAGAAAAATAAAAATAATATCGCTTATTTTGGTATTGATTTTAATTACAGTGATTGCTTGCAGCTGTGAGGATGTCACTCCGGCGATTACGTTCCGCGATACGGTAATTTCTGAAAACGAATATTGTTACTATGTGAGCCAATATAAAGGTATATTTTTAAAAAATATCGGTGCTACTGCCGATAACGCAGCGTATTGGTCAGGAGAAATCAGCGAGGGGATAACCGTTGGTGATTATGTGGGAGTTCTTGCCACCAATGAAATCGCAAGCTACGCAGTACAGCTCCAGCTTTTTGATGAATACGGTCTGTCGCTCACCACCGATGAAATCAATGCCGTTGATG
>JAZNUF010000089.1:0-4336 GCA_045592185.1 Candidatus Flemingiibacterium sp. | reverse complement strand
CCTGAAGTTCGGCCTGCCCTCCTCCAGCCGCTTCGGCAGCCCGTCCCTGCTGGTCAAGGCTCTGGCTGTGGCCGGAAAGTGATTACAGGACAAATATTAATACGATGTGCATGGAAAATGTCAATTTTGAAATCTCCGCATTCAAAAACGGGCCTATAACATAAACTCCAAGCACGCCGAGAACGCCAAAAAGCAATATACCGCTAAGGCAAACACGTCCGTGAAGATTTATTCGCTTACTGTCATAATCCCACCACCGGCACTTGAAAAAATGTTCAATCAACATTCCCGTTACATACTCCGCGCAGCCGCAAACTATCATAGCAAGCAAAAACACCGCCGGAGGAGAAGTATGGAATTTTGAAAGGACTAAAATAATAAAAATTCCACATCCGCCATAAACGGGAAGCCAAGGGCCATAAAGCATACCGCGGTTTGCCACCACCTTTTCGGTGACTGCCGTATAAATTATCTCCCACACATAACCGATGAACGAAAAAATAAAGAAAAGCAAAACAACATTTCTTATAGGATAACTCTTTGGCACATCGGGTATATGATGTATAAATGGAATTATTGAAAGAGTGAATGTATTCATAATTATAATCACACCTTTTGCGCCGCAAAAGTTTCCTTTCTGTGGAATTTTGGTGTATGCCATAGACGCAATATCATATCGCCATCTGAATCACAAATACCGTTAAAGTGCCATCTCACAAGTCAAAACGCCGTTATTCCGCAAAATGAAAGATTTTTCGCCATCCGAATAAAAAATTTACGGGTCTGTCCCGCACTTTTGTCCCGCGGCGGTATAACACCGCCGCAAAGACTCAATAAGAAATTATTTCGATTTATCCGAG
Source organism: Candidatus Flemingiibacterium sp. (assembly GCA_045592185.1). GTDB lineage: Bacteria > Bacillota > Clostridia > Oscillospirales > CAG-272 > Flemingiibacterium. Next base: position 3,476 of record JAZNUF010000089.1, on the reverse strand, counting down.
GAGGTAATATATTCGGGCGCGGCAGTTTTTCTAACCACCGCTTCCGTGATAATAACTTCCTTTACATCGGGGCATGAGGGTATTTCATACATAATATCCGTCATGATATCCTCGATAATAGCGCGAAGTCCACGTGCGCCGGTATTACGCTCAATAGCAAGTGCCGCAATGGCCTTGACCGCGCCCTCGTCAAAGACAAGATTAGCACCGTCCATATCAACAAGCTTGCGATACTGCTTCACAAGAGCGTTTTTCGGCTCGGTGAGGATTCTCACAAGCGCCGCTTCGTCAAGGCTGTCAAGGGACACAATTACGGGGATTCGCCCCACAAGCTCGGGAATCAGGCCGTATTTAACGATATCATGAGGAGTAACATCCTTAAATATTCCCTGCTTAACCTTCTCATCCTGACGCTTTACATCGCTGGTGAAGCCCACCATTTGACTGCCTTTGCGCTCTGCTATCAAATCTTCAAGCTTATCGAAAGCACCGCCGCAGATAAAGAGGATATTTGCCGTGTTGATTTGTATAAATTCTTGATTCGGGTGCTTGCGTCCTCCCTGAGGGGGAACGTTGGAAACGGTCCCTTCAAGAATTTTCAGAAGTGCCTGCTGTACGCCCTCACCCGAAACATCGCGGGTTATAGAACGGTTTTCACTTTTTCTTGAAATCTTGTCAATTTCATCAATGTAAATGATGCCATGCTCCGCACGTTCAATATCATAATCCGCCGCTTGAATGAGGCGCAGGAGAATATTTTCCACATCCTCGCCCACATATCCCGCTTCGGTGAGTGTGGTAGCATCGGCAATGGCAAAGGGCACCTTAAGGGTTTTGGCAAGAGTCTGAGCTAGGTAGGTTTTGCCAACACCGGTAGAGCCGAGAAGAAGAACGTTGCTCTTTTGGATTTCAACTTCCTCCGGTATATTTTCCTCTCCATCCTTTAACCGCCTGCTTCTTCGAGCCGTCTTAGGTGTATTTAGGATGCGCTTATAGTGATTGTAAACTGCCACGGAAAGAACCTTTTTCGCCTCATCCTGACCGATGACGTATTCATCTAGCATGCTCTTGATTTCACGGGGTTTCGGAAGAGTTGCAAGGGACAGTTCCCCATCATCTCTCATCATTCGCTCGTGGTCGTCAACGATTCTGTTGCAAGCATCAACGCAGTTATCGCAAATTGTAACCCCCGTAGGTGAGGGAATGAGAAACTCCACCTGAGTTTCATCCCTGCCGCAAAAGGAGCAATACTTAAAATCGGGGCTTTTAGACTTGTTGTTAGACATTATAAATTCCTTTATCAGTTCTCTCTCTTGGCTATTACCTTATCAATAAGACCGTACTTAAAGGCTTCGTCAGCGGTGAGGAAATTATCGCGGTTGGTATCATTTTCGATCTGCTTAACAGTTTTGCCGGTACGCTCAGCGAGAATCTTATTCATTCTCTCGCGGATTCTGATTATGTGGTCGGCATGAATTTTAATGTCCGATGCCTGCCCCTGAAGTCCGCCGAGAAGAGGCTGATGTATCATAATTTCGCTGTTAGGCAGGGCAAATCTCTTGCCCTCAGCTCCTGCCGCCAGAAGAAACGCGCCCATGCTTGCCGCCATGCCTATGCAGATGGTGGAAACATCGCACTTTATGAAATTCATAGTGTCATATATAGCCATACCTGCGGAAATAGAGCCGCCGGGGCTGTTGATGTAAAGGCTTATGTCCTTATCGGGGTCCTGAGCCTCGAGAAAAAGCAGCTGCGCAACCACAAGGGAAGCCGTTTGGTCATTCACCTCGTCACCCAGGAAAACAATGCGATCGTTTAAGAGTCGCGAATAAATATCGTAGGAGCGCTCTCCACGGACGGTCTGCTCTACGACCATTGGTACAAATGCCATAGTAATTCTACCTCTCTTATAAGATTATATATGGGCGACCGTAGGCCGCCCATAAGATATTCATTAATGCGGCGGAAATTATTCAGCCTTAGGTTCTTCGTATGCCTTTTCGGTAACAACTGCCTTTTCTTTGATAAGGTCAACTGCCTTCTTAACGGCTACATCTGCGCTTACCATTTCGGTATTGACCATTTCCTTGATTTTGTCAATTTCCATGTTGTAAGCTTTAGCCATACGGTCAAACTCTTCGCCTATTTCTTCCTCGGTGGGAACAATCTTCTCAAGCTCAACAATCTTCTCAAGTGCAAGGCGGGTCTTAACCTGACGCTCTGCCTGAGGAGCCATTTGTGCTCTCATAGCGTCAAGGTTGAGTCCGGTGTATTGGAAATAGGTCTTGAGGTCAAGGCCCTGCATACGGAGTCTGCTGTCGAAATCGCGCACAAAGTTCTCGGTTTCGGCATCAAACATAGGCTGAGGAATCTCTGCCTTCAGCTTTTCGATAAGGGCAGAGATAATCTGCTCCTCAACTTCTCCATCGGCATTCTTGTTATATCTATCCTGGATTTTTGACTTAACATCCGCTTTATATTCAGCAAATGTATCAAATTCAGAAACATCCTTTGCAAACTCGTCATCAAGCTCGGGAAGCTCGTTAAACTTAATCTCGTGGAGCTTGCACTTAAATACAGCAGGCTTGCCTGCAAGCTCTTTTGCATGATATTCTTCGGGGAAAGTTACGTTAACATCAAACTCATCGCCGATATTCTTGCCCACAATCTGCTCCTCAAAGCCGGGGATGAAAGAGCCGGAGCCGAGAGTAAGAGCATATTTTTCAGCCTTTCCGCCTTCAAAAGCCACGCCGTCAACATAACCGTCAAAATCAATAACGGTAATATCGCCGTTCTGTGCGGCACGGTCACTGATTTCAATCTGACGGGAATTGCGTGCGCGTACCTGTTCGATTTCAGCATCGGCGTCAGCATCGGTTGCTTCGCGGACAGTCTTGGTTACGGGAATTCCCATGTAGTCAGAAATTTCCACTTCGGGCTTAACATAGAACTTAGCCTTGAAGGTAACGCCGTCATCGTCAATGGAAACAACGTCAAACTCAGGCTGGCTTACCACCTTGAAATCCTGATCCTTCATCGCTTCCTCGTATGCAGCAGGAACTACATCGTTAAGTGCTTCATCATAAAATACACCCTTGCCGTACATCTTCTCGATAATGTGACGGGGAGCCTTGCCCTTGCGGAAGCCGGGAACGGTAATATTTTTAACGTTCTTCTTGAAAGCTTTGTCGACAGCCGCATCAAAGGTTGCCTTATCGGCAGTAAATTCAATTTCCACCACATTGGTTTCGGGTTTGTTTACGTTTTTAAGACTCATTGTTTTTATTCCTCCAAAAGATAGTGCCGCACCGCGAAAAAGCACATATCCTTGTATGTTCTCGTACACAGTCTGCGACCATTATAATTTTTTCCTAATAATATTATACTATATTTTTCCGTAAAGTCAATAACCTTACAGATAATTTTTAAATTATTTCAGAATTTCTTCAAAAATCCCTATCCGGGAATATGATAAG
>JAZNUF010000088.1:0-2929 GCA_045592185.1 Candidatus Flemingiibacterium sp. | reverse complement strand
ACCGGTTTTCAAGACCGGCTCCTTAAACCGCTCGGACATCTCTCCATGATACGAGATATGCTCTGTACAACGTTTATATTTTACCACAAATCAAAATGCTTGTCAAGGGGTTTTTCAAAAAAATTGTCCCTTCCCTTCCGGTTGCTCATATTTATTACGCGCTATTTTACAAAATGAAAAATTATGAACCATATTTTGCCATTTTTAAATAAAATTTAACATTACAATTCCCAAAATCCTATTGCAATTAGTACAAAAATATGATAAAATGTTTTTGTGTATTATCGAAACCAATTCTCAAAATTCTAACCGCCAACGATGGCACGGAGGTTTACTTATGAAGAAAGAAAAGCTTATCGCATTAGCTGCCGCCCTTGCGGTCACCGTTACGATTACTCCTATATTGGTTAGCGGTGATGAAGCCGCATATAGTTCCACGGACGACCCTCTCGTTTCTCTATCCTACATAAATGAGGTCGTCACACCTGAATACGATAAAAAAATTTCCGAGCTTACAGAGAAGGTAGACGCGCTTTCGCAAACTATCGTTCTTATGCAGTCCGAACTGACTTCAGCCAAAGAAAAGCTTGATGCCCTTGAATCCGGCGACACAACTCAAGCTTCCGCTGCCGGTCAATATGAAGTTGTCTATTTACAGAAGGGGGCTAAGCTCATGGCTTCCTCTCCTTGCGAAATTATTCTTCGTACTGGAAATGCTATAGCTGTTTCTATAATCTCTAACGGTCTTAATGACATCACCAATGGAACTGAAATCTACAACGCCGAAGAAATCCCTCTCTACCATTGTCTGCTTGTACCGCGCGGAGGAGATGGCAGAGGAATACAGATTACATCCCCTGATGCGTACGTAATGGTGAGAGGAGAATACGAGATTGTACAGTAATAAAAACCGTGAAAAAATGAAGCGAATTCTCGCGCTTGTCATGGTAATATTTCTTCTTATATCCGTCTGTGCTACTCTCATATATTACCTTGTAGTCCCGACTCACGCTCTTGATGAATCGTCCCTACTCATTGCACCAAATCCAATGGCAGACAAGAATACGGGCGATGATAAAATCGTGACTGTGGGGCTTATGTTCGCTAACGGTGTAACGATAGGTTTTGAAACTAAAGCCGATTACGGCTTCAGCATACAAAAAATCAACAGAAGCACCGATTTTTCCTCAGAATTTCTTTGGAAACTTGAAGAAACCAAAGTTTCCTGTACTGTTGACCACAACCTTTCAAAAGCAGTCTCAACCTACAGCAAGACCTCCTCGGCAGATAATACGGTAATCGGAGGCTGGCACGCGGAAATTTCCGGTGATTTCGATTACATCGACCTCACGATGCTTATTGACGCCCTTGATTCTACTCTTGCCGAGCATGAACTTTATTGTATTCCCTCATACATTGATGGAAACTACAAAATTCGCGTAGGGCATTTTGCAACAGAAATCGAAGTGGCAAACTGCATCTTAACTCTTTCCGAAATATTGCCCGGATTTGACATCTCTGTAGCGGCGCCTTCAACTACCGGCGTGTCCGTGGTAAATCCTGATAATAATCGCATACTTTTTGAGTATGACGATAAAGACGTAACCGCCTTGGGGCTTGAGCCCCTTGATTCGCCCGAGGGCGAGGAGGCGTATCTTATAACTCCCGCCAAGAACAAATATGACGGTTCATTTATGTTCCGAAGAAACGGAAGTAATTACATTGATGGAGTATCAGTAACCAACGTGCTTTCCTTGGGAGATTACACCAAGGGAGTCCTCCCCTATGAAATCGGCAACACATGGCCTATAGAATCGCAGAAAGCTTTGGCGGTGTGCATTCGTTCCCATCTTCTTTATACCAGAAAGCACTCAACCTTTGACGCTTGCAACGACCCCGGATGCTGCCAGCAATACAAGGGAGTCAACAACGTAAACAGCCAAGTAATAGAGGCAGTAGACGAAACCGCAGGTCTTATTATTGCTTATGACGGAAAAGGCGTTTGCGCATATTTTTCTGCTGTTACCGGAGGATGCACCGTAGGTAACTACGAGGGCTTCGGCGGCGGACAACTGCCATATCTTAAAGCTGTTGATACCCCATGGGAAGTGTACACAGATCACACCTACGGCGTATGGACAAAAGAAGTGTCCCCCACAAAGCTTTGCGAATTTCTTCAGAAGAAGGACGGTTTTACCCATCTTAGAGGAGAAATTGCTTCCATTAAAATAGTTCCTGCGGAAAATTCCACCTATGTTGGTCAGATTACCTTCACCGATATATACGGTAACACCGCAACCAAAAAATGCAACGTGTATGCTTTCCTTTACGGCATCGGCATACGTAGCGCCAATTTTGTCGTTGGTAAAGGCTCGGTTGTCGGCAAAAAAACAACCTTTGCCGATACACCTTCGATAAACTCAACTTCGGCAATAACCGCTGACGGCATATACGCTATTGATACCAAGAAGCCATCCATTGTTTTAACAGCCAACGGACTTGTCTTAGCAGACGCAAAGGACAGCTACACCATCACGGCAAATGGGACAACCTCCCCCGGGCAACAGACCTCCTCAAAGACTGAAGCCGTAACTATCTACGCCGAAAACCCCAACAACTTCATTTTTTACGGTAAAGGTTGGGGTCACGGAGTCGGAGCATCACAGGTAGGTATGCGTGATCTTGCTAAATTGGGCTATGAATATGATGAAATTCTCAAAAAATACTTCACGGACATAGACATTATTGATTGGCGCGAATCCAAATAAACAGAAAATATCCCACCTGATTTTTTATCGGTGGGATATTTTTGACGGTATGTTTATTTTCCGGAAACGAGTGTGGACATATCGTAAAAGCCCGCTTCTTTTCCGACCATATAAAGCGCCGCGCGAATCGCCCCTCTCGCAAAAACCTCACGGGATGCCGC
>JAZNUF010000087.1:0-7785 GCA_045592185.1 Candidatus Flemingiibacterium sp. | reverse complement strand
GATTTGAAGTCCGTTTTGCTTGGCACAAAGAAGAATTACCCCTCTCGCCTCAGCAACGGGCACCATAGTCTTTTGGTTAGTATTGAAGAACAGCTCCTCTATCGCCATTTCCTCCGGATGATAAATCTTTATAAGCTCGTCAAGACGGTTATATATCATCTCAAGCCGTGCTTCCACATCGGTATGTGCCGGAGTTTGGATAGAACCGTGAGCAAGAGTGGTGAAGCGTGAGTTTTTATATTCAATTATTCCGTAGCCCACGATAGCGATACCGGGGTCGATTCCCAGAATTATCATTTCGTCCTCACATAAGATTAAATAATATTATAATATTATACCATAATCAGCGCGGTTTGTCAATGCTTACATTGCGGTTTGACATTCAGTCTTGAAGCATATCACGAAGCCGATTTGCGGCACCGAAGGCATGTTTAATATAATCGCTCGCATTCATGTGGTCGTAATAATGCACGTTTCCCAATGTACCGCGATATTTAAGCTCTAACATTACAGTGCCGTTAAATTTGACCTCTTTAAGTTCATCTACTATTCTTTCAAAATTGATATTTCCATCTAAAGGGACCATATGAAAATCATTGTTGCCATCAACCACAGGCCCAAGATTATCGTGGAGATGCACGCAAATAATGCGCTCACCGAAACGCTTTATAAAATCGTCTCCACCGAGTGTGAATCGTGCGTGACCGCAATCGTAGCAGTATCCTGCATAATTTTCGCCAAAGGTATCGAGCGCCCAACCAACCGGTACAGGATCATTTTGATTTTCAAAGGCGATTTTTACATTTTTCGAGTATGCGTAATCAACTACTCGTTTGTATCTGTCGTGACCAATCTCCGTTATTCCACCGAACCCGTGCCCATCGAGATGAACGACTGCTATCGGAACCCCCACGAGCGCGCAAGCATCAACGCACGCCTTGAATCGTTCCGTTACCATATCTCCTTCATCACCGTCTCGCCAAATATCCAAGCCTCCGGTACAATCAGCATGAAGTGATTCAATAGAAACGTTGTATTTCTCGCAAAGCTCAGCCAAATCGTACATTTCTTTGTCCTCGCGCGGAGTAGTAAATGTCGCCGAAAATCCGGCAGACGATATTTCGCGAAGATATTCCTCGTCACTCATGCCTTTTACAGCGTGCATAATTATTCCTATTTTCCTCATAGTGAAACCTCTTTACCGTACAGTTAATGCTCACACTCATACCACGACTTACCGACAGCCGCCGATACGGTCAACGGTACAGAAAGCTCGACACAGTTCTCCATCTCACGTATAAGCAGTTCCCGCGCCGCATCCGCATCTGCACTTGAGGCTTCCACGATAAGCTCGTCATGCACCTGCAGAATAAGCCGCGCGTCAAGCCCGCTTTCACGGAGGGCTCTGTCCACTTTTATCATGGCGATTTTAATAATGTCCGCGGCGCTTCCCTGAATCGGACTGTTCATTGCCACACGTTCACCGAATTGCTGCAACGGCTTTTTGCTTGCAGTCAATTCCGGAATGTCGCGGCGGCGTCCGAACATTGTGGTGACATATCCGTCAGCTCTTCCCTTTTCAACAATATCTTCAAGGTATTTTCTGACCTTAGGATACCTTGCTTTGTAGGCTTCCATGTACTCTGCCGCTTGTTTCTTGGTGACCCCAATATCCTGCGCAAGGGAGAAATCGCCGATTCCGTAAACGATTCCGAAATTTACCGCCTTTGCGCGTTTTCTCATCTCGCCGGTCACCGCTTCTATCGAAACTCCGAACACTTGGGATGCGGTAACCGTATGAATGTCAATTCCGCTTTTGAATGCCTCAATCATCTTTTCATCGTCCGAAATATGGGCAAGCAAGCGGAGCTCAATCTGCGAATAATCCGCGTCTACCAAAACTCTACCCTCGCTGTCGGGAATGAAAAATCTGCGAAACTCACGGCCAAGCTCTGTGCGCACGGGGATGTTTTGAAGATTGGGTTCGGTGGACGACAAACGTCCCGTAGCGGTGGTGGTCTGGTTGAAGCTTGTGTGAATCCGCCCCTGGGAATCCGCCGCTTTGCAAAGCCCCTCAGCATAGGTGCTCTTTAATTTTGTAATCTGTCTGTATTCGAGAATATCCGCTACAATTTCATGATAAGGAGCGAGCTTTTCAAGAATATCAACCCCTGTGCTGTAATATCCACTCTTGCTCTTTTTTCCGTGAGGAAGTCCCATTTGCTCAAAAAGCACTTCAGAAAGCTGCATTGGAGATTTCAAATTAAATTCTCTGCCCGCAAGAAAATATATTCTGTTTTCAAGCTCTGCCGCTGCCACATCAAGCTTGTCGCCAAACTCCAAGAGTCCGGTAGTATCCACCTTGAAGCCGACTCGCTCCATTTTCGACAGAAGGGAGGCGAGAGGAATTTCAATATCGAAAAGAAGCGACTCCTGACCCCGTTCCTTAATAATGGGCAGCATTTTGTCGGCAATATTCAATATATCTGCAGCGGTGAAGCCTTCCGAGGCATCTCCGAGATAACGAAGCTTAAGCCTTGCTCCGTCCACGTGGCTGTCCGTAGGGTCAAGTACGTATGCCGCCAAAATCAAATCAAGGTCAAACAGAAAATCGTCACAAGAATATTTCGTGTATAGTTCCTTTGAATTGAGCACATAAATTTTCGTGCCCGATTCCTTTATGGTGCGTATAAATTCCATATCCACATCGCCCTCGGCGGAAAAAACGTGGATACCGTCAGAAGAAAAGCTCACTCTGTCGCCACACAGCAGGGCAAGTCTTTCACACTGCGCTTCCAGTGCCTTTTTTGCCGCTTCAACAGGTGAAGCACAGAGGCAAATATCAACGGAGGACGCACTGTTTTGGCATTCTTCTCCTTTAATTTCTTCAAGTCCGAATCTCTTTATAAAGGCTGAAAATTCAAGCTGCTCAAACAGCGCGCGAAGTTCGCCTTTTTTTGATTCTGCACGGTTCGTGACTCCGTCAATGTCACTGAGCTCCACGCCTAATGGAACATCCTTTACAATAGCCGCAAGCCATCTCGAAAGATATGCTGAATCTTTCCCCTCTGAAAGCTTTGTTCGTAAGCTTCCCTTTATGGAGGGGGAATCAAAATTTTCATATATTCCGTCAAGGCTTCCAAATTCGGAAATCAGTTTGAGAGCCGTCTTTTCACCAACACCTGCTACACCGGGAATGTTATCGGAGCTGTCCCCCATAAGTGCCTTTACATCCACAAATCGGTCGGGGGTAATTCCGTAATGTTCTACAAATTTGTCAGTGTCGAAACGGACGGTTTCGCTGTTTGTGGCAAGAAGAACCGTAGTGTTATCGCCAATCAGCTGAAGGGAGTCACGGTCCCCCGTAAGAATGTAGGCATGATATCCGTTTTTGCCGGAAAGCTCAGCTATAGTACCAAGAATATCATCAGCCTCATAGCCTTCAATACCAAGAACTGCCGCCCCCAAGGCTTCCGAGCATTTTTTCGCGAAGGGCAACTGCATTGCAAGCTCCTCGGGCATACCCTTTCTCCCCGCCTTATAGCCGTCATATTTTTCATGTCTGAATGTGGGAGCGCGCATATCAAACGCCACTGCAAACCCATCGGGCTTAATCTCGTCAAGATTCTTTTTAAGAATGTTTAAGAAGCCGTAAACGGCATTGGTATGAAGTCCGTCCTTCGTAGTCAAGGGGCGGATTCCATAAAAAGCTCTGTTTAAAATACTGTTCCCGTCTACTGCCAATATCTTTTTCATCTTCCTGCTGCCTTTCGGTAAATTTATAGTTAATCAGTATAATTATACCACAAAACAAGCGTTCTGTCTGCATGAAAATGTTACTTTTTTTGTTTTTTTCTCCTATGTAGCAATATTAACATTTCGTTCACAATTAAGAAACAGTATCTACTATTATAGAATACAGTTTTTATGGTATAATAATATAATTAGTAATAGTGAAAGGAGAACGAACATGGCAAATGTTCCTGTAAAGCAAAAAGAAAATTCCCTAGGCAGCCCAAAGCATCCATCCGCCGGCAATTCACCTGCACTGAGCGAATATTATAAATCCGCCTCCGGTAAATTTCGTGCTGCCAAATTTGTTACTGTTTTGCTTTTGATTGTATTTTTAATCCTTTCCTTTACCTTTCTCAGAAAAGATATAACTCTTGAAAATTTAAGATATCTGCTTAAATTCATAAGCTTCACCAATACCGAAACCTCTATAACCGCCGCTAAAATCAACTACGCATCCGGCGACCCCAATCGCCTGGAGCTTTACATGGGCGACCTATGTACCCTCTCCCCCTCCGGATATGCCCTCTATGATTCTCGCGGAAACCAAATTATGTCAGAGCCCATAAATTATGTTTCTCCCATACTCAAGGTTAGCAGCCGATATACACTCTGCTACGATATGGACGGATACTCCTTTGCGGTGCTGAACAGCTTTTCAAAGCTCTACGATGAAACCATCGATTATCCCATAACGGCAGGAGCGGTGTCAAACAAAGGCTTTTTCGCCATCGCCGCCGCAAGCAGAGAATACCGCACGGCAATTACCGTATACAATGACGATTTTAGTGCAGTTACTCGGATATACAAAAACGACCACCTTATGAGTATGGAATTCAGCCCTGACGGCAGCGAGCTTGCAGTTGTAACTGCCGGTGTTTTTAACGGCGAGTTTAAGACCAAAATAGAGCTTGTTTCGCCAAGCTCCGATGAAATCTTTGCTTCCTGCGAAATTGCCGGACTTGGTTATAACTTCTATTTTACCGACAACGGTTATGCCGCCGTAACAGACGAGGGAATAAATTTCTTTGACAAAGGACTTAATCCCACAAAAAAGGTATACCACGACACACAACTTGTCATGACCGATTGCTCCGGAAAATACCTGACTGCGGTTTATTCTGACAGTATTCTAGGCAATAATAGCCTTGTGGATATCTATTCAGCCGAAGGAAAAATTGTTTACCAAGGAGAATTTGAAGATAAACTGATAGCCGTGGCTTCCGATGACAGCGGCGATTATGTATTCCTGCTGGCAGGAAAGACCTTGAGCCGAATCAACTTGCTTAATAAAAAGCTCGGCGAAATCTCTGTTGTTTCCGATGCTATTGATATGCTTGTTCAAAATGAATCCTCGGTGTTGATTGCCCTTAGGAACTACGCGCTTACATACGAGCTCACAGATTTTGACGAGCAGTATTATGACCGTCCTGTTTCCGATTCAACCGATGATACAGCTTCTTCCGACACCACGAAGGACACTCTGACTAAAAATAATTAAAAGCAAAGAAGAGGTAATTATGAGCCTAATTATTGATTTGATTATAATCATTGCCGCCATCGCCGCTGTATATCTTGGCATATCCCGCGGATTTATTCGTTCCGTAATGCACTTTTCATCACTGATTCTTTCGGTTTTGGCTGTCTATTTTTTCACATCTTCATTCGCGGGATGGATTGGAGAAACGTTCATTGAAGGAAAAATTTCCGAGGATGTGGAGGCTTCCATTTCATCAATCATTACCGCAGGCGAAGAAAAATTGAAGCTGGATGTTATTTTTTCGGAGCGTCCCGAAGCATTTACAAAAATTGCGGAAAAATTTTCCTTTGACCTTGACGAGCTGGAAAATTATTATAACGAAGCACTGTCCGGGTTTACCGACAGCGCGGCAATAGAGGACATGGCAGAAAAAATCGCCTCTCCTGCCGTTGCCGCAATCAGCAACGTAATTGCTGCAATCATAATTTTTATAGTTTCAATGCTTGCACTGCATTTTATTACCTTTTTACTGGATATGATATGCAGGCTTCCGGTATTGAAAACCCTTAACAAGTTTTTAGGCTTGCTTTTTGGGGTAGGAAGTGCACTTGTAACATCGTGGATTATTGCAAATATAGCCATGGGGCTCATATCTGCTCTCGAATCCATAAACGGAGATATTTTCAACGAAACCGTTGTGGACAGCTCTGTCGTTCTCCGATTTTTAGCTAACAACGGTCTTATTTTCTTTTCATGAAAATAAGCCATGAATTAATCACTTTTTTCAACTTAGAAAGGAACCTAACCTATGGAAATGTGTGCAAGATGCCATAAGCGTGTTGCTGTGGTATATGTCACTAAAATTGAAAACGGCGAAACCATTACAGAGGGAATCTGCCTAAAATGCGCAAAAGACCTTGGAATAAAGCCAGTGAACGATATTCTCGAAAAAATGGGCGTTTCCCCCGACTCAATAGATGAGCTTGAGGGAGAGCTTGAAGACATTAGCGAAAGCATGAACGCTCTCGCTCCAACCGAGGATGGCACACCGGAAGAAAATCCCGGTCGTGCACCATCTATCAATCTTTCTCAGCTTTTCGGGAACTTCGGTTTCGGAAAGCCTGCCGGAAATCCAAGCGAGTCTTTTCAAAAAAAGGCAGAAGATAACAAGAAAAATCAAGCTCCGAAGTTAAAGTATCTCACGAACTATTGCAAAAATCTCACCGCCGCCGCAACAGACGGCAAGGTAGACAGAATCGTGGGACGGGAAAGAGAGCTTGACCGTGTTATTCAAATCCTGTCCCGCCGCCAGAAAAACAACCCCTGCCTTATTGGTGAACCGGGCGTTGGTAAAACCGCCATAGCCGAGGCTTTGGCACTTAAGATAGCCGAGGGCAATATCCCTCCACGCCTTGCCGGAAAGCAGGTTTACCTTGTAGACCTTACCGCGCTTGTTGCGGGAACACAGTTCCGCGGTCAGTTTGAATCACGTATTCAGGGACTTATCGGTGAGGTTAAGGAACAAGGAAATGTTATTCTCGTAATTGACGAGGTACACAATATAGTGGGTGCCGGAGAAGCTGAAGGAGCAATGAATGCTGCCAATATACTGAAGCCGGCCTTGTCGCGCGGCGAGATTCAGGTAATCGGTGCAACAACCATGGACGAATACCGCAAGCATATCGAAAAGGATTCCGCTCTTGAACGCCGTTTCCAGCCGGTAATCGTCAATGAACCCTCCGCGGAAGAATCCTATGAGATTATACGCGGAATCAAACATTATTACGAGGATTTTCACGGTGTTACAATCAGCGATGACATCGCACGCCGTGCCGTGACTCTTGCAGAGAGATATATAACCGACCGATTCCTGCCCGATAAAGCAATCGACCTTATTGACGAAGCATCAGCTCACGTTTCCCTTTCCAATACGGTGGTTGACTGCTATAAGCAGGCCACTCGTGAACTTGAAGCCGCCCGTGCGGACATAGAAGCAACCACACAAGCACTTTCGGAAGCCTCCGATGGTGAGAACTACCGCAAGCTTGCAGAGCTGAAAACGGAAGAAATAAAGCTTGAGGAAAAGGTAAACTCACTTAAAGCAGACAGCGAAATCCGCCCCCCCGTAACCGAGGAGCATTTGGCGGACGTTATCGAAATTTGGACCGGTATTCCCGCCACCTCTATTACGGAAAATGAATTCCTGCGTCTTGACAAGCTTGAAGCAAGAATTAAGGAGCATATTGTCGGTCAGGATAAAGCGGTTTCTGCGGTTGTACGTGCAATTAAACGTGGACGTGCAGGTGTTTCCTCAAAGAGAAAGCCCGTTTCCTTTATTTTCGCAGGTCCTACGGGTGTAGGAAAAACCGAGCTTGTGAAAACCATAGCCGGTGACCTCTTTAACACTCCCGATGCTCTTATCCGTGTAGATATGTCCGAATATATGGAAAAGCACGCCGTTTCCAAAATCATCGGCTCTCCTCCCGGCTATGTGGGATTTGACGAGGCAGGAC
>JAZNUF010000086.1:0-7384 GCA_045592185.1 Candidatus Flemingiibacterium sp. | reverse complement strand
CGGATACAAGGAAGTAAGCTCTGTATCCAACGCACGGGATTATCAGGCTCGCCGCGGTCAGATGCGCTTTAAGCGTGAATCCACGGGAAAAATCGAGTTTATGCACACTCTCAACGGCTCCGGACTTGCAACCAGCCGTATTCTCCCCGCTATCGTTGAGCAGAATCAGCAAAAGGACGGAAGTGTCGTAGTTCCCGAAGTGCTTCGCAAGTACCTGGGCTGTGACGTCATCAGACGGGACAAATAAGGAGGTTTCCGATGGCTGAATTTTTTGAAGCGCTCAAAACCAGCTTCAATGACACCTTCGGTGACACAATCAATCTTGGAAGCACCTCAATTTTAACCCTTAACATCATTGTCTGGTCGCTATTTATCGGCTTTTTAATCGGAATCGGTGCGACAATTTACAACAAGGTAATTCTCGGAGCGTTGACGCGCTCGATAATTGATAGGCAAATTTTTAATGAAGACGCGGCTCTCAGCCTTGAACAGCTGGGGCACGCAAATCCTTTCGTAAAATTTGCGCTCCGCCGCGGAGGCACATTCAGACGGATTGTCCGGATGTGCGGCGACAGCGCTGACGGGGACAGCTCCTTATCTGTAAGCCGAGGAAAGTTTTTCATTCCCGAAGAAAATATTCCCCGCGCCGAGAAGATTTACGGCAATCTCGGGGTGAGTATTCCCTCGATTTTGTTGTCTGTTCTTGCCTTTTTGGTTGTAACGCTCCTTGCGCTGATTGTGGTTCCCGACCTTATTCAGCTTGTAGTCAATTTGATGTCAGAAGTGAATGTATAACCGAGTTTTCTTTAAATTTTGTGCCGCGCGGATTGCGGCAGAGTGGAGATAAAAATGAACTATTATCAAAAAGCACCGGCGAGAAGAAAAAAATCTCGCAGCGCCCTTTCAATTTTTCTCATAATTCTTATAATTGCCGCCGTGGCTGTTGCTGCCGTTGCCGCAATTCTCTACATAAGCGGTGTTCG
Organism: Candidatus Flemingiibacterium sp.; assembly: GCA_045592185.1. Lineage (GTDB taxonomy): Bacteria > Bacillota > Clostridia > Oscillospirales > CAG-272 > Flemingiibacterium. Next base: position 6,401 of record JAZNUF010000086.1, on the reverse strand, counting down.
TTACATAAAGAGCAACACCGAGGACGGTCAAACCGTTAAGTATTTCGGCAGAGTCAATGCCGAGGGAGAGCCCCTTGAGGGAAAAATCTATCTGTCAAACGGCGTTGTAGCGGAGATGGACCTTGAGGCAGGCACCATTACCTATTCAAACGGCGACATCTACGAGGGCGAAATCTACGGGCTCCACCGCCACGGAACCGGAAAAATGACCTTTGCCTCCGGCGACATTTACGAGGGGAACTTCAGCCATGACGCCATCACCGGCTACGGAAAATACACCTTCAATAATGGGGACATTTACGAAGGAAATCTGGTTAACGGAAAGAAAGAGGGGCAGGGAAAGTATACTTGGGCAAATGGCGACACCTACGAGGGCTCTTTCTCCAAGGACCTCAAGAACGGCAAAGGAAAATATGTTTGGTCTGACGGCTCCTCCTATGAGGGCGACTACGTAAACGAGCTTAAAGATGGCTCCGGCACATACATTTTCGCTGATGGCGACAAATACATGGGCGAATTCAGCGCCGATATGCGCGCCGGAAACGGTACTTACATTTGGGCAAACGGCGACACCTACGAGGGTGAGTTCGCCGATAACAAAATGAACGGCTTCGGCAAGTATACATGGGCAAGCGGCAGAACCTATGAGGGACAGTTCGCTGACGGTAAGATTGCCAGCGAGGAGCAGGAATAAAAAAGTTGGGGAGGGAAGCCTTTTGGTGGCATCCCTCCCCATTTTTTGTTTTGTAAGAGTTCTATTATATCTCCCCCGCCGTCAGCTTAATTAAAAGATTTATGTCATCGGGCTGAATTTTGGCAGGGTAGGCGGCTTTGTTTCTGACGGTAGCGCCGCACTTTTCACAGCGATAGACTATAACATATCCCTTTTTGGGGTCGGGGAGCACCTGCACGGGGCGAAGCTTTCCAAGGCAGGTGTTGGCTCGGTCACCGGGATTTATGTCAATATGAATCGAATAAAGGCATTTTGGACAATGGTCCCGGGAGGTGACCCCTAGGGGCTTAACCTCAAAGCCGCAGTGACGACAAACAAATCCCTCGTCATTTTTTTGAAATCTTTTTTCTTCCATAATGGGGCATAATTTCCTTTCATAACTGAATATTATCCGTCTGTGAGGGTATATTAAATATGCGCTTTCACTAAAAAGTCGCAATACCACAGAAAAGGATGGAAATATTTATAAATATGAAAAACACTTTTTCACGAATATTTGCAGTTTGCGCAGCGGTGGCATTTTCCCTTGTTATGCTCACCCTCTGTACGGTCGCCATGGGTAATATGGCAGGCGGCGTGGGCGGTGCAGGAGGCGGAGGCTTGGGCGCAGGTCATAACGGACGCGCAGGCATTGATTCAGGCAGCGGCGCGGATACCACCATGTATGAAGGAAACATCGACAGCGGAACTGACGGTATGATTGACGATAACGGCAACAATGACAGCGGCATGATGGATACCGGCTCCGGTACGGGAGAATTTGCCGATGACACCACCGCGAAAAACCCGGTAAGCGATGCCGCCGATGACATAATAAACGGCACAAAAGATGCGGTAGATAACGTTGCAGACGCCGCAACGGGCGGCATGGGCGTTTGGGGAGTAATAATTGCAGTGCTTATAATTGTCGCAATTATCGTTCTTCTTTTCGCTTTCTTTTCAAAAAAGAAAAGATAACCATTGATAGGGGCTTTCGTATCTGCGATAGCCTCTTTTATTTTCCCACACAGAAGCGGTGGAAAATAGCGTTCACTATTTCCTCACTTACCTTTAATCCGTCCAGCATGGAAAGCTCAGACAGTGCGCCCTCAAGTTCAAACCCCACAGTATCTGTGGTGATTCCTCTCTCAAGTGCCTCAAGAGCCGCGCGTACATAGCTTACTGCCCGTGTAACAGCGGCATTTTGCCTTGCGGTGGCAAGTACAACGCTCTTGTTATAGTCAATCTCTCCCGCCGCAAAGGCAGAGTCCACCATTTTACGCAGGGCGGCAACTCCGTTTATATTTTCGTCCTCCGACAGGGCAGAAATACAGACAATTTCGTTAAAAATTTTCAGACTCCGCACCTCTTGCACACCCAAAACCGGCGGAAGGTCGCTTTTGTTCAAAAATGCAATTTTCAGACAGTCGGCAGAGCGGAGCTTTTCGATTACCTCCATATCCTCGGTATCAAGAGCACGGGAGGCGTCAAATACCGCTAACGCCAATTCACATTCCTCAATTAATTTAAGGGAGCGTTCCACGCCGATTTTCTCTACCGTATCCTCGGTAGCCCGTATTCCCGCCGTGTCAAAAAGACGGAGCATAACCCGTCCGCAGGGTACGGTTTCCTCTATTACGTCCCGCGTTGTGCCCGCAACCTCGGTCACAATAGCTCTATCGCGCCCCACAAGGCGATTAAGCAGGGAAGACTTACCCGTATTGGGTTTTCCCGCAATAACGGTTCTTATGCCCTCAAAAACGGCTCTGCCGCGCTTGTATGAGCTTTGAAGGGAAGAAAGCTCCCTTTCAATCTGCCGCAGCTCCTCTAAAAACTCTTCATCAGACAGCTGTGCTAAGTCCTCATCCGGGAAATCCACATTGGCGTAAACGCCGGTTACGAGGTTTTTTAATCTTTCGTACAGCTCATCGGATTTACCTTTGACTGCCCCTCTTTCATGGGAGGAGGCAAGAGCCAGCTGTTCTTCACTTTCGGCATCTATAATCATGCTTATGGCTTCCGCCTGGGAAAGGGAAAGCTTGCCGTTTATAAAGGCTCTTTTTGTAAATTCTCCTGCCGCTGCGGGGGAAGCCCCTGCCTCAAAGGCCGCTTCAAGCACCTTTTCGGTGACAATGATTCCGCCGTGACAGCTAATTTCTGCCGTGTCCTCTCCCGTGTATGAACGAGGCGCACCAAAGAGAGTCAGAAGCCCATCGTCAATTCGCTTTCCGCCCTTTATAATATCGCCGTAAACGGCGCGGCACAGCTCGATTTTTTCTATATCAACCCCGTTTTTCGGGGAAAAAATCTTCTTTGCAACCGAAAAAGCTCCCTCCCCGGATATACGTATTACCGCAATCCCTCCTCGGCCGTAGGCGGTGGAAACGGCGGCGATTGTTTCTTTCATGTGCTTACCTCGTACTTTCGTAAAAAATCGCGCCGGATAAACCAACGCGATATTTTCATTAAATTTATTTTCGGACCTCAGCCCTCGGTGCTCTCATCATCAGAGCCGCCGAGAAAACTGTTTATATATTCATCAAAATCTTTAAACTTCTTGGGTGCTTCTCTTTGCTGTGTCTTTTCCTTGCTTGCGTAGGTTGAAACAAGGTCCGAAATCTCCTCGGCGGTCATTCCGCCCTCGCCGTCATCGTAAAGGGGCTTCTTTACTTCCTTTTTCTGGCTTGACTGTGCCTCTGAGCGTCTTTCGGATGAGCGATGCCTTCTTGAGGGTCTGTCGCTTTTCTTACTCGGGACCTTAAAGCCCTCAGCCTCAAGATAAATAACCACTCGGCGTCCGGAATCCACTCCAACGGAATTTGTGGCAACTCCTTCTATCGTCTGCACCTCGGCGTGAATTATTCTGCGCTCGTAAGGTGACATAGGCTCAAGCATTACGCTCTTGCCGGTTTTTTGAGCCCTTGCTGCCATTCGGCGTGCGAGAGCACGGAGCGTTCCCTCTCTTTTTGCGCGGTAATTTTCAATATCCACGGTAATATGGAGATAGTCGCGGGATTCATCTTCCTCGCGCTTGTTCGCCGCCAAATTGGTAAGGTATTGTAATGCCTCAAGGGTTTCTCCGTGATGACCTATGAGGATTCCTGCCTCCTCGCCCGAGATAACTATACGGCGGTCACTTTTTCTTGTGGGGACAACTTCAAGAGCTGCTTCGATATTCATGTTTTTGCAAAGAGTTTCGATAAAATTCTTTGCGACAACCTCTCCTGATATATTCTGCTCAACCTTGATTTTTGCAGGTGTTCCGCCGATTCCGAGGAATCCGCCCTTCTCCTGCTCTATTACTTCATAGGTAAGATTTTCGGCATCGGTTCCCATTTCTAAAGCCGCTTCCTTAAGGGCCTCTGCCACATTCTTACCGGTAAAAATAAGTTCCTTTTTCACCGTCAAATTCCTTTCGTCATTTTTACTTCTCGGACTTTTCTTCGTCCGCCTTTTCTTCTGTTTTTTCTTCGTCCTTGTTTCTGTCGCTTTCGTCCTTAAGCTTCGGTGCACCCTCTTTCAGGGGCTTTTTTTCCTCTTTGGTCGGAGCTTCTTCCTCGTCCTCCTCGTCTATACGATGGAGAGAACGAACCTTTTGTTTGTTTTTCTTCTTTTCGGGCTTAACATTCATTGCCTTTTCCGCAGCCTTGTAGTCTTCCTCGGTAAAATGAGGAACGGGCATTGCTTTAGAGAGAACTATACGCTCTAAAACGCTTAAAATGTTCCTGAAAATCCAGTAAAGACCAACGGCTCCTGCTACGGTGAATGAAATCCACACAGAGAGTAAAGGCATTGTAAGCTGCATTACCTTCATGGAAGAATTTTCGCTTACTTCGGGATTGGGGTTATAGGTAAATTTCTTCGTAATAAAGGTGCTTCCAAAGGTTACAATGAGGGTTAAAAGGGGGATAAGAAGAAGAAGGTCAAATTTCTCAAAGGTAGGCGTTTGAGAAAGGTCCATAATTCCGCCGAAAGCGTTGAAGTTAGGGAGAGATTCCGCCATTTCTTCAGTCAGAACCCCTTCTTCCACGAATTTATCAATACCGATACTTTTCATCTTGGTGAAAAGGTCTATCTGTCTTACGGTTTTGTCGGCTGCATAGTTTGCCAAATCCGAAGCACCGGCGGCTTCCATGAACTTATATACTGCCGCCTGAATATTTTTTATTACTTCTTCGCCGAAGCCGCAAATATACTTAAAGGGGCTTATAACTACGTTATAAAGAGAAATCAGTATGGGCATTTGAATGAGCAGCGGAAAGCAGCCACCCATGGGATTGAATCCCTCTTTTTGATAAAGTTCCATGGTTTCAGCCTGCATTTTCTGCTGAGTTGCCTGGTCATTCCGCCCCGCGTATTTCTTTTTGATAGCTCTGACCTTTGGGTCAAGCTTTGCCTGCTTGATTGAGTTTTTCTGCTGCTTTATACCGAAAGGCAAAAGTAAAATCTGAAGTGCCAGCGCGAAAAGAAGCAACGCCAATGCATAGTTATTTGTAAGCTGATAGCAGACCTTTATTATCCAGCCGAAAGGAACATTTAAAAAATCAAACATTTCCTATGTATATCTCCTTAACTTTTTCTTTTTTTATCGGGCACAGGGTCATATCCGCCCTTGCCAAAGGGATTACATCGCAGAATACGCCAAACAGTCAACATAAGCCCCACGAAAAAACCTCGTTTTGAGAAGGCTTCAATGGCGTACATAGAGCAGGTAGGCTCAAATCGGCAGCAGGGTTTTTTTAATGGGGAAATATATTTTCTGTAAAGCTCTACAAAGAATATTGCCACATTTTTCATTTTAATTCTTGGTTTCTGCCATAAAAAGCTTGTCTATGGCCTTTAACATATCTTTTTCTATATCCTGAGATTTTGCGCATGTAATGCTTGTCCTTGCAACTATCACAACAAGAAAGCCATTTTTAAAGGGCTTTTTAGTGTCTGCAAGGCGATATCCCTTTCTTATGATTCGCTTTGCTCTGTTTCTTTGAACAGCACCGCCCAATTTTTTTGTGACGGTTATTCCCTCCCGATTGATTTTTTCTTTTTTGGGATTTGCAAGAGCCAATCTTTTTGAAGCATAGTCGGGAAGAAGATAGACTATAACGTATCTTCCAACAAATTTTTTCCCCTTTTGATATGCCTTTGAATAGAGATGATTCTCCCTTATGGGAAAGAGCTTCATTTTATCTCATCCTTAAATTCTGCGAAATTTATGTGTAATTCCGTTTATACAATAAAAACCCCCGAAATACGGGTTTTTCCCCCACATCTTCGGCGGTTTCATCGTAGAATGTCTTTGACAACCCTTTGGCTGTCAAATAAGAAACGCGGCTTTTTTCAAGCTCCGGCGAAGTATATTTACCGGAGCTTGTCTGATTTTAAACTCAGTAAGTGAGTCTCTTTCTTCCCTTTGCACGTCTTCTCTTGAGCACATTTCTGCCGTCAGCAGTTCTCATTCTCTTTCTGAATCCATGCTCAACCTTTCTCTGACGCTTCTTAGGCTGATAAGTTCTAAGCATTCATTGCACCTCCTTAACATTAGGAAATATCGCTTTGATGGGCGAATTATGCTTTTATATTTCAAAAATAAATATAAATCCACACAATAACACCTACTATTATACACAATAACCCATGGATTTGTCAAGAGATTTTCGAAAAAAACTTTTAAAATGTGTAAAAAATAATT
>JAZNUF010000085.1:0-2411 GCA_045592185.1 Candidatus Flemingiibacterium sp. | reverse complement strand
TGTATGCCATTATTATAGTACGAGACTAAGTGGTATGACGACAGGCGAAAATCCTGAGTCAAGTCTCGGGTTTGTTATTCATTTTTAATCCTTTCCGTCCGCCCAAAAAACTTCCTTTCGTTTTGGGCATCTCATCTTCTCGAACTCATCGTGTGCGTTTTGTACACGATGAGTTTTTTATCTGTCATAATTTTAGTATCAATCAATATAGGAAGGAGATGAAAAAATGATAGTTCAAGCACATTACTCGATAACCTGCATTTCTACGTTTGACGCAAACACTGATGAACGAAAAATGGCCTATTGTGACGACCGACGATTCGCTATCACATTGGCGAAAACATATAGCGCGGCCACAAATCAACTTGTAATAGTCGGAACCACCACAGCTTCAGAAAAATATTTTTATGCAGGACGCGAACTAAATGCGGTTATGGACGGAGATGATATTTGTTACGTAGCTCTCGTTCATAATCGGATACACGTCCTCAAAGAAAGCTCTGTTGGCTTTTACCTTGCGGAGCAATAATCTCAGCGTAAGAACCTCCTATATCTGTCTTTATTCTTATAGTACAGAAATGACATTCTGTTAAAACGAAAAAAGGAGAATTCACATGAACCAAAATCAAAACGCACCTTTCGAGGTGCACATGAAATCGTATGAGGAGGATGCATGCAGGACCCCGGTAGACGAGTATATCGAGCAACTGACGCACGATACCCACAAAGGCAAAATTCCATGGAGGAAATCGCATTTCGACGCAGGTACTTATGAACACACTTGGAAGCGCCTGGTGGTGAAATTATCTTATGAGGTACCGGAGTTAGGACGCGAGCGTTTTACACTCTCTCTTCGAAAAGCCGGCGACATTCATGCACCGTTCACAATGGTAGCGCAGCATGTTGCATCTACTCATGCACCGGATGAGCTGCGCGAACTTTGGCAAGCCATTCAAGAATTCGTTGACTGTGAGGAATCGAATCTGATTTTCCGCCATATGGACGCATATATGGAAAAATCCAAATCCAGCGCCTTCTCTGACGAGCTCAGCTCAATCGTCGAAGAAGCGTGCCGAGACATTATCAGACTCGTAAAAGAACAAAATCAAAAAGAAAAGTAATTACTTACTCACAGCGGCATTGCCGCCACCAACTTCCCTTTTCAACGTGCGCAGGGGCAACCTGCGCACTATTTTTTTGACTCCGATTCAAAAACAAAAGCGCCATCTTGCGATGACGCTTTTTTATAATTTTTCTGAAAGAATTGGTAAATTATTGGTAAACTATCGTTTTTTGAGGTTATTAAAACCCGAAAAGTATTGCAAATAAAAGGTTTTATTTGTCGATACTCTTCATTGTGGGGAAGAGCAAAACGTCGCGGATTGCTTGGGAATCGGTAAGAAGCATACACATTCTGTCGATACCGTAGCCGATACCTCCTGTGGGGGGCATACCGATTTCAAGGGCGTTAAGGAAGTCTTCATCGGTGGTGTTTGCCTCGGCATCGCCTTGGGCAAGCTGTTCCTCCTGTGCCTTAAAGCGTTCGCGCTGGTCGATAGGGTCGTTAAGCTCGGAGTATGCGTTTGCCATTTCCCAACCGTTCATAAAGAACTCGAAACGTTCAACGTAATCGGGGTTATCGGGTTTACGCTTTGTAAGAGGAGAAATTTCAACGGGATGGTCCATAACAAAGGTAGGCTGGATAAGATGTTCTTCAACGAATTCTTCGAAAAAGAGGTTAAGTATATCGCCCTTTTTATGGCGGGTTTCGAACTGAACACCCTTTCCCTTTGCGATTGCGCGGGCATCCTCAAGAGTTTTAATTTCGTTGAAATCAACGCCCGAATATTTCTTAACCGCATCTAGCATTGTGATACGTTCGAAGGGCTTACCCAAATCCATTTCTATGCCGTTATAAACGATTTTGGTTGTGTCCAAAACCTCGTTTGCAACGTGGCGATACATATTCTCGGTCAAATCCATCATACCGTGATAATCGGTATATGCCTGATAAAGTTCCATAAGAGTAAACTCGGGGTTATGACGGGTGTCAAGTCCCTCGTTACGGAAAACTCTGCCGATTTCATAAACCTTTTCGAGACCGCCGACGATAAGACGCTTTAGATAAAGTTCCAGAGAAATACGAAGTTTTAAATCCTCGTTAAGGGCATTGAAATGGGTTTCGAAAGGTCTTGCCGCCGCACCGCCCGCATTGGAAACGAGCATAGGTGTTTCAACCTCCAAGAAGCCTTGGGCATCAAGGAAGCGGCGGATATTGCTGATGATAAGAGAGCGCTTGATAAAAGTATCACGAACCTCTTCATTCATTATCAGGTCTGTATAGCGCTGTCTGTATCGCATATCGGTGTTGGTAAGTCCGTGGTATTTTTCGGGAAGCACCTGAAGGCTCT
>JAZNUF010000084.1:0-4787 GCA_045592185.1 Candidatus Flemingiibacterium sp. | reverse complement strand
GCATACGGTAGCGGTAGTGGTTAAATGGCTTCTCAAGGTTTATAACATACGGAAAATCGGGCATGGGCCTAACCCAGACATCCTTTTTCTTGTCATCCCAAGGATACCAGAACATTTCGTGATTGCCCAGCGCCGTCCGGGTTGCCATGGGAAGGCATACCCAGTAAGGGTCGGTTTCGGAAGCATACCGATTGAATGTCCTTGTGATATATTCCGTGGTAACGGTATATTGAGCCTCGAAGTCCTGATGAAATATACCGACTGTTCTGTCGGGATAATATTTTCTCTTGAAATCGAGAACCATATCTAAAAGCAGGCCGCTGTCCTTACCGCCGCTGAAGGAAACATAGATATTATCAAATTCGCGGAACAGGAAATCTATCCTTTCAAGAAAGGCAGTATATACGTCAATGCCCGCGTATTCTTTTCGCATCTTTGTTTTTCACCTCGAAATTTTTTTGGAGGGACTTGTTTTTTTGGTGTCAAGACAGTAGCAATCGGGGAAATCGGTGAAAACGATACCGTTTTCGCGGCAGAGCTTATAGAATTTATTTAAAGTATCTCCGCGAGGAGCGCGGTTACCTTTTTCCCAGCGGCAGATGGCTGCATAGGATGTGTCCATCAGCTTTGCAAATGCACGCTGGCTGAGGCCAAGAGATTTACGAAGGTAAAGAACTCTTTGGGGGAAGGTTAAACTATCAAAATTTGTGGGGTTCATTATTTGCATGGGGACTCCTTGTGACATACGGGTATAACTATGTAAACGGTGTTTGCTTTCTTAGAAAAAACTTTTAAACACATAATATTTTAGTTTAATAATATTATAATATTCTAACGCGATTTTGTCAATGGGTTGAAAAAATAAATGTTAATTATTCACAATATTAAAATATTTTTTGACTAACTATTGACATTTGCGAAAAAAGGTTGTATAATATATAATTGGTATAGGATATGTGCATTTTTTCGTGTGCATATCCTCTCCTTGCCGAATACAAATTTTTTTAGGTATTCGGTCTAATGTCCATGAGGAGGTGTAATAACAATGGATAAGATTTGTTCCTACGAAACTCTGTTTATCGTTGACGTACAGCAGGGCGAGGAGGGCGTAAAGGCTTTGGTTGACAAGTTCACCGGTCTTATCGCTAACAATGGTACTATCGAGTCGGTTGATGAATGGGGTAAGCGCAGACTTGCGTATCCTATCAACGACCTTACCGAAGGCTACTATGTTCTTGTAAACTTCAAGAGCGCTCCCACCCTTCCCCTTGAGCTTGAGCGTGTCTTCGGTATTACTGACGGAATCCTGCGTTCTATCGTTATAAAGCATGACGAAAAGAAAGCATCTAAGTCCGTTGCTGCTCCCGCAGCAGCCGAGGCAGAGGAAGCTCCCGCAGCAGACGCGGAATAATTTCGGACACAAGCTGAACAATCTCGACACAAGTAGAATGGAGGAATACGACAATGGCAAACTTTAACTTTAACAAAGTCATTCTCGGCGGCCGTCTTGCGGCCAATCCCGAGCTTCGGCAAACTCCCGGAGGGGTTATGGTAACCAGCTTTACCGTAGCTGTAAATCGCCGTTATGCTTCGAGAAGCGAGGACGGTCAGCAGACGCAGCCTCAAGCGGATTTTATTCGGGTAACGGCATGGCGTCAGCAGGCGGAGTTTGTATCGAAATACTTTACAAAGGGTTCTTCGATTTGTGTTGTCGGCTCTATTCAGACTCGTTCTTGGACCGACCAGCAAGGTAGTAAGCAGTATGCAACCGATGTTGTGGCTGACGAAATAAGCTTTGTTGACGCTAAGGGCGAAGGTCCTGCGGTTCAGCCCGGAGGGGCATATATGCCCTCCGCTTACAGTGAGCCGATGTACGCAACACCGGCCGGACAAGCGCCGGCATCACAGGGCGGTGCAGCGCCTCAGTTTGAAACACTTGAGGATGATGACGATTTACCGTTCTGATTTTAAATAAGGAGGTTTCACAAAATGGATAAAGAGAGAGTTGAAAGAGACGCTTCCAAGCCTTTCCGTGCAGGTATGCGCAGAAGGAAGAAGGTATGTCAATTTTGCGCAGACAAAATCGATGAAATCGATTACAAGGATGTTGCAAGACTGAGAAAGTATATCAGCGAGCGTGCAAAGATTCTTCCCAGAAGAATTTCCGGCACCTGCGCTAAGCATCAGCGTCAGCTTACCATCGCTATTAAGCGTTCGCGCCACGTTGCGCTTCTGCCTTACATCAGTGACTAATTAAGCATTAAGAAAGCTCGGCATGAGAAAAATCATGTCGAGCTTTTTTTGTTAAAATACAGGGTTGCAAACATATAGATGCAAAAGAGCAGCAAGGATGCGTTGCCGCCGCAGTTTAAAAGTAAAAAAACCGAGAAAATCCAAAGAAACATCAAGGTGACCGATGAAATCACGGAAAAAACAGCATCTCCACGGTGTGGAAATCGGCTGTCGAGCAGCTCCCCAAGAATACATCCGCCGTCAAGGGAGCGAATGGGCAGAAAATTTAGAAGGGCAAGCGCCACTGAGCAGGCCGCAAAAATATCCGCCGCAGGTGACGAAAAAAACAACGTGACCATGTATGCCGAGAGGAGATTGGCAATTCCGCCTGCGCTGTATACGGCGATATTGCCGCCGGTGGAAAGATTCATGACACTTGAACGAATTTCGGCTCCGAAGATAGTAATTTCAATTTCTTTCACCCTCGCGCCCAAGGCGTAAATTACTATGATGTGCCCAAACTCATGGCATAGAGCCGCAAGGATTGGCAAAAGAGAAGTAAGACTGCGGTCAAAAAAAATCAGAGCCAACACGAGAATCAAAGTGTGGGCGGATATGCGGATACGGGGGAGAGCCGTCAATTTTCCGGCGGAGTGATTATGGGAGGAAGAAGCTGATAATCACGGTCGGGATTTTCCTTTGTGGCAAAGACGGAGATACTGTCCCGTGCCATAAGGCAGGCGCGGGTATAATCGCTCAGAATATCTCCATCGGCACTATATTCACCGGGCGTCTGCCAATATTCAATGAATCGGCTTACCGAAACAGAAAGCTCGCCCTCCTCGGCGGTGTAAATGTTGTAGCCTATCCCTATGCCCGAAAGGAGGAAAAGTGAGAGGGCAAGGGCGATGGTTTCAAGATTTTTTCGTTTTTTCATGCTAATCACCATGGCTTTCCTTGTTTCATTTGGCAGTATAATATACTGCTTCTATCACTATTCTATTTATCAAAAATTTCACTTATGCTCGGTATGGGAGAAAAAACTTTAGTTCTTGACATTATGCTGAAATAATGATATAATTGTCTTAAAATTGTGGCACAATAAAAGCAATAAATGTTCTCCATGTGCATAATCATCCTAAAGGAAAGGTCAGATTAAATTGTCAACAAAAACTCGCACGCCGCTTTTTGTCCGCGACAAAAGCTTTTACCGTATTGTTCTCGCAATCACTTTGCCCATTACCCTGCAAAATGTTATGCAGCTTCTTCTGAATATGATGGATACCCTCATGCTCGGAAGCTTCGGAGAAAATTCCGAAGCGTTAATTTCTGCCGCCAATCTGGCGAATCAACCGTATTTCGTATACACACTTTTTTTGTTTGGAATAGTTTCGGGCTCGTCCGTGCTTATTGCACAGTATTGGGGTAAGGGGGATACGGATACCATAAATTCCGTGACGGGAATCGCATCCATAGCGGCTCTTGCGGTGGGCGGAATATACACAACCCTTTGTTACTTATTTACCGATGAGGTCATGGGACTTTTTACAGACAGTCAGGTGGTTATTGATTTAGGCGTGGATTATCTAAAGTATGTGCTGGCGTCTTACCTTATTGCTTCGGTGACTACCCTTTTATACGGCGTATTGCGCTCCACAGAGCAGGTGACGGTAGTGTTGTTCACTAACGGAGCTGCAATTCTTCTCAATGTAATTTTAAACTATATCTTGATTTTCGGAAAGCTTGGATTTGCTCCCATGGGGATAGAGGGGGCGGCTATTGCCACATTGACCTCTCGCATAATTGAGCTGTTTATAGCCCTTTTTTACGTGATTTTCATTGAAAAAAGAGTCAAGCTCAGAATCCCTAAAATGTTGCGTATAGATAAACGGCTTGTGGGTGATTTTATTAAATACAGCCTGCCGGTTGTGCTTAACGAAACCTTTTGGGGACTTGGAATAACCGTCCATTCGTCCATCATCGGTCATATAAGCGATTCTGCTTATGCGGCATATTCCGTTTCAAATATTATTGAGAAAATTGGGCTTCTTGCCGTAATGGGCTTCGCTAACGCTACTCTTATCGTAATAGGAAAGGAAATCGGTGCGGGACGGAGGCATAACGCCTATCCTTACGCAAAAACCATGCTTGCTATGTCTGTGATTCTGGGTATACTCATGGGAGGCGTAATCTTGCTTATCCGTGAGCCGATGATCGGGATTTTCAATGTAACGGAGGGCACAAAAGCGGCGGCAATGAATATAATTGCCGTTATGACCTTCGTAATCTTTGCAAAAAGCTTTAATACTACAGCTATTGTTGGGGTAATTCGAGGCGGAGGAGATACTATTACGGCGATGCTTACGGATTTTATCCCTATGTGGACACTTGCCATACCGGCAGGTGCGTTGGCGGCGCAATATTTCATGCTGCCCGTTTGGTGGGTCTACGCTTTTCTTATGAGCGATGAAGTTTTAAAGATTTTATTCTGTGTATTTAGAATCAAAAGTAAAAAATGGATACGAAATGTTACACGATAAAAACGGGCGGTCTGC
>JAZNUF010000083.1:0-9821 GCA_045592185.1 Candidatus Flemingiibacterium sp. | reverse complement strand
AGGAAAACAGACTTCTTTCCGTTCACAGCCTTTTTCTATTATGATACTATTATATACTATAAAATCGGATTTGTAAACACTTTTTTGAAAAAACTTTTGAATTTGGGAGATTTTTGGGTGCTTTGAGTTCTTTATAACCCTTGTCAGCTCTCGCATTTCGGTCGTACCCCCCAAAAGCGAGCCGGCGAAGTGGGAAGGGACCCACGCAGACGGCGTGAGTTCACCGCCCCAATTCCTCTGTCACCAATGTTCCCTTATATATACCCCCCTAATAAAGTTCTTTGAAAAGGGTGTGGGAAAAACTTTCTTAAAGGAAAGTTTTTCCCGCATAACACATATCATATTTAAGCCTTAACTTCTTCCATTATGAATGCTTCAAGAATATCATTTTCCTTGATGTCATTAAAGCGGTCAAGACCGATACCACATTCGTAGCCCTGAGCAACCTCCTTGGCATCGTCTTTGAATCGTTTAAGAGAAGAAATCTTATCTTCAAATATAACCACACCGTCACGGACTACGCGAATCTGTGCGTTTCTTGAAACCTTACCGTCCTGAACATATGAACCTGCTATAGTTCCTACGCTTGGGACATGAATGGTCTGACGTACTTCGGCGTGACCGAGTACCACTTCCTTAAATTTAGGAGCAAGCATACCCTTCATAGCGGCTTCGATTTCCTCTATGCACTCATAGATTATGCGGTAGGTACGGATTTCAACCGTTTCCTTTTCCGCCTTGTCGATAGCACTCTTGTCGGGGCGTACGTTAAAGCCTACTATAATGGCATTGGATGCCGCCGCGAGCATTACGTCCCCCTCGGTGATTCCGCCGACTGCAGTATGGATGATGTTCACGCGAACTTCTTCATTGGTCAGCTTGAGAAGGGACTGCTTAACCGCTTCCGCAGAACCGCCCACGTCAGCCTTGACAATGATGTTAAGGTCCTTAATACCCTCGGAAATCTGCGCAAAGAGGTCGTTAAGATTTACCTTAGCGTTTGCCTTGAACTGCTCAGCCTTTGCCTTTTCACGGCGCTGTTCAGCAAGCTCACGAGCCATACGCTCATCCTCTACTGCCGCAAATTCGTCACCGGATTCGGGCACTTCGGCAAGACCGGTAATTTCAACAGGTACGGAGGGACCGGCTGTTTTAACCGTTCTGCCCTTGTCGTCTGTCATGGCACGGACACGTCCTACTGCAGTTCCGGCAATCACGATATCGCCTGCATTAAGAGTACCGTTCTGTACGAGGACGGTGGCAACCGGACCGCGGCCCTTGTCGAGTCTTGCCTCGAGCACAAGACCTTTTGCACGGCGGTTGGGGTTAGCCTTAAGCTCTTTCATGTCGGCAACAAGGAGGAGATTTTCAAGCAGGTCGTCAATACCCATTTTGGTAAGAGCTGAAACGGGAACGCAAATAACATCGCCGCCCCATTCCTCAGGGACAAGTTCATATTTTGTAAGCTCCTGCTTTACATTATCGGGGTTAGCAGTGGGCTTATCCATTTTGTTGATTGCCACCACGATTTCGATTCCCGCAGCCTTTGCGTGGTTAATAGCTTCTATAGTTTGAGGCATGATTCCGTCATCCGCGGCAACCACAAGAATTGCGATGTCGGTGGATTTCGCACCGCGGGCACGCATAGCGGTAAAGGCTTCGTGACCGGGAGTATCAAGGAAAGTGATGTCGCGGTCGTTGACGTTTACACGGTATGCGCCGATTGCCTGGGTAATACCGCCGGCTTCTCCGGAGGTAACATTGGTGTGGCGAATAGCATCGAGAAGTGAGGTCTTACCGTGGTCAACGTGTCCCATTACGCAGACTACCGGGCTTCTCGGAACAAGATTTTCCTCGCTGTCCTCAGCTTCGTCAAAGAGTCGCTCTTCGATGGTGATTACCACTTCGCGTGTAACCTTTGCGCCCAGCTCATCGGCAACAAGATAGGCGGTGTCATAGTCAATGACTTCATTGAGAGTAGCCATAACGCCAAGGCCCATGAGCTTTTTGATAACCTCGCCTGCGGTTATCTTAAGACGGGAAGCAAGCTCGCCCACCGTGATTTCATCGGGAACGGTGATTTGTAGGGGCTGCTTTTTCGCTCTTTCGATACCCTGCTTGCGCATCTTCTCCATTGCCATGCGCTCTTTTTCACGTTGGCTGGAATAATCTCTTGTATTTTGTTTTTTGAGCTTTTGTCTTTCTGCGCGGCCCTCGGTTCCTGCATCTGCGGCAAGGTTTTCGAGGCGCTCGTCATATTTGGATAGGTCAACGGTAGTGGTTCGCATATCCACTATGCGGCTTTCGCCCGTGTTCTTTCCTGCGTTCTGTCCGCGAGTGTATGTGTGAACGGGCTCGCGCTTGGGAGAGGATTGATGGCCGCCGTATTCCTTGTCTTTATCCTTGAAACCGCCGCCGAATCCACCCTGAGGACGTTGGTTGTCACGGTTGAATCCGCCCTGCTGGGGACGTTGACCGTCACGGTTGAATCCGCCCTGCTGAGGACGCTGACCATCGCGGTTGAATCCGCCCTGCTGAGGACGCTGACCGTCACGATTGAATCCGCCCTGCTGAGGACGTTGACCGTCACGATTGAGTCCACCCTGCTGGGGACGCTGCTCTGCATAGGGGCGCTTGTCTGTTGCAGGCTTGCTTTCAAACTTAGGCGCAATCCCTTTGGGAGCTTCCGGCGCAGGTGCAGCTTTCTTTGGAGCTTCCGCCTTTGGAGCCGGAGCTTTGGGTGCTTCGGCTTTGGGCACGTTTTCCTTTACGGGCGCGCTTTCTACCTTTGCTTTTGGCTCTTCTGCAGGCGCTTCTTTAATACCAGCGTCCGCCGAAGGCTCTTTGTCCGCAGTCTTTTCGGCTTTGGGCTTAGGCTCTTCGGATTTTATTTTTACTTTTCCGTCAAGATAATCGCCAATGCTCTTTACTTGCTTTGCGGCGGTAAGGCTATTCATTATGAGATTGAATTCCTCGGGGTCGAGAGTTGCGGAATGAGTTTTCGCCTCAATACCGTTCTCGGCGAGGATTTCAAGAAGCTCCTTGTTTTTAAGCCCTAAATCCTTTGCAAGATTACTTACTTTGGTTTGATTTTTTGGGGTTGTTGCCATATTATATCATTCATCCTTTCGGTGCGGTTATATAGGTATGATTTTTATATAAAAAGCGCGGTAATTCCGTTTACGAAATTCATATCGGTAACGCCTATCACAGCTACGCTTGACAGCTTTCCGATTTGCTTTGACAGCAGGGCTGAGTCAATAGGAACTTTGCAGAAATCCGTTTCGTAATATTTGCAGGCATCGGCCATTCGTTTAAATGTGTTTTCCGATGCATCGGATGCTATTATAACGAGGGGGAGTTTACCCCGTCTTACTTCGTCCCGGCAGAGATCTGTTCCCACCACGAGCTTTCGAGCCCGTGCGGCAAATCCCAAGAGGGAAAGTAATTTTTTCTCACATCCCGAATTCAGAGTGCGCGAAAACTCTCGCTTATTTATCTTTTCGTCACTCATTCTCGGCAAGCTCCCTTTCTAAATCAAGGTAAAGCTCATCGGGAATTGTCACATCGAGATTACGCTCAATCGCCTTGCGTTTACGGCACTTTTTCAGACACTCGGCACTTTTGCACACATATGCGCCCCTGCCGGATTTTTTGCCCGTTAAATCAAGGCTTACAACGCCATCGGGAGAGCGTACCACCCGGGCAAGCTCTGATTTTGGACGTGATTCCCCACAGCCCAAGCATTTTCGCTCGGGGATTTTTTTCTTTGGTTTTACCTGATTGTTTTCCTGCAAAATACGATATCCTCCCGTATTTTCGTTTACGGCGGCGCGCCTTTATACAGGCACCGTCAGCCACCGCGTTACGCGTTATAATTGTTATTCATTGGTGATGATTTCATTCGAAGCCGCTTCATCCTCGGTATTTTCGGCAGCCAGAGCAGCTACGGCTCTTTGTGCGTTTTCTTCCTCAAGGGCTTCCTTAGTTTTAATGTCTATTTTTATGCCGGTAAGACGGGCTGCAAGACGGGCGTTCTGACCTTCCTTGCCGATAGCCAAGGAGAGCTGGTCGGCATCGACCACAACTCGGCAAACTCTTTCGCTGTCAAAAACAACCTCTTTGACTGTGGCAGGGGAAAGGGCAGCGGCAATATATTCGGCAGGGTCATCGCTGTACTTAATGATGTCGATTTTTTCGCCCCGAAGCTCATTTGAAATATTCTGGATTCTCATGCCGCGGTTACCGATACATGAACCGATAGGGTCAACATTTTCATCTCTGCTCATGACGGCCATTTTCGTGCGGGCGCCTGCCTCACGGGTTACGCTCATAATGACTACCGTTCCGTCCTGAATTTCGGGAACTTCAAGCTCAAAAAGACGTTTTACAAGGCCTGCGGATGTACGGGAAAGGGAAACAAGCGGTCCGCGGACTGATTCCTTCATAACCTCGGTTACGAAAACCTTGATACGGTCACCAACCTCGAAATGCTCGCCGGGAATCTGATCTGCCTTTTTAAGATACACCTTGCTTGTGCCGGTATCAACAAGTACGTCCCCGTTTTCGGGGTCGATTCTGTCGACAATAGCGGTGATAATTTCCTCTTTCTTGTTTTCGTATTCCTTGATTATCATGGAGCGCTCCGCCTCACGGATACCCTGAATGATAACCTGCTTTGCGGTCTGTGCCGCAAGACGGCGGAAGTTTTTCGGCTTAAGCTCTGTTTCACAAACGCCGCCGAGCTTATATTTTTTATTTACCTTATGTGCGTCCTCGAGGGAGATTTCCTGCTCCTCATCCACTACTTCCTCTACGATATTCTTTTGCTCAAATATGTGGATGTTCTTTTTGTCCTTGTTTATATCCACACGCACATTGGAAAGTCCGTTTCTTTCACGTTTATAAGCGCTGACGAGGGCGGCTTCCACTCTCTCGAGCATATAATCGACTCCGATGCCCTTTTCTTTTTCAAGCAGTTCAAGAGCGTCAAACAATTCGTTGTTCATTTTTTTAAATTTATTCCTTTCACTTAATTAAAATCAAATACGGTTTTTGCCTTTGAAACGGCAGAATGGGGGATTTTCAGCTCCTCGCCGTCCACTTCGGTGATAATCACGGAATCCTCGTAGTCCGTAATTATGCCAACGATGGATTTTACCCCGGGCTTTTCTTCGAGAGGGGCAAAGAGCCGAAACTCCGCCTTTTCCCCGATGCAGGCCTTATAGTGCCAATCGTACTTTAAATCCCGTTCAAGCCCGGGCGAGGATACCTCAAGGTGATACGCCTCGCTGATTGGGTCAAGCTCGTCAAGGAGAGGGTCTATAGTGCGATGGACCTTTTCGCAGTCGTTAATGTCGATGCCTTTTTCGCTGTCAATGGTGAAACGCAGAAACCAATCGGCGCCCTCTTTGACATATTCGATGTCCCACAGCTCATATCCCAGCTGTTCAATGACAGGGGTGAGAGCCTCCGACACAACGGCGGTGACATTTTTTGATGAACTTTTCTTTTTCACTGAATTTTCTCCGTAATTTTATGGGTTTTCGGTGATACGTAATAAATTAAGAGTGGGCTTTGTCAACCCACTCTTTCCTTATATCATATTCTTACTCTAACATTATATCACACTTTTTCCAAAAAAGCAATAGTTTTTAAGAAAATTTTTTGGATTTTTAAGAAAATTCGGGAATAAAGCTTTCGGCGGCCGAGCTGCCATCCTGAATAAAGGCGTTTGTAATTCCAAGCCTTAAGGCGTGGTCGATGAGCTTATTGTATTCGTATGTGGTAACACGGCGGCAAAGCTCGGGATAACGCTGTCCGTCAAGACCGGATGTAGGAGTGTATTGACTCATAATACTGTAATAAACGGTATTTCCGTAGCTGTGGTAGAGATAGTCAAGCAGGCGCAAGGATTCCTTTAGGTGTCCCGGCAATAATAGATGCCTAACGATAACTCCGCGCTTCATCATGCCGTCTTTATCGAATTTCGCCTCACCGATTTTTTTAACCATATGCTCGAGAGAGGCGGCGGCGTGGATGGGATAATCCTCGGCGTGAGAATATTTCTTTGCTATCTCTCCTGACAAATATTTAAAGTCGGGCATATAGATATGGATTCGCTCCCCCATTATGTCAAGGGCTTCTGGGAGTTCGTATCCGCTTGTGTTATAAACAATAGGCAAAGTCAGCCCGTTTTTCTCGGCTGTGTCCACCGCCTCGGCGATTTTCGGCGCGAACATAGTGGGTGTCACAAGATTAATGTTGTGTACCCCCATACCCTGAAGCTCAAGAAAAATTTCAGAAAGCCCTTTGGGAGTGATTGACGGGGATTTTGACCTATTCCCAACTCTTGATATGACGTGATTTTGGCAGTATACGCATCCAAGAGTACAGCCCCCAAAGAAGACGGTACCGGAGCCCTTTTTGCCCGACAAGCATGGTTCCTCCCACATATGAGGGGCGGCGCGGCATACCCGAATTTCCTGCCCTTCGCCGCATACACCGAAATTGGTTGTTCTATTGACACCGCATCTGCGGGGACAAAGCTGACAGCCGGTCATTTCAGAGGAGAGTCGCTCTTTCCCGAAAGAAAGGCGAGGGTTGCGGATATTTCTTCTTGGTCGGTGATTATATCGGGCTTATATAAATCGGTGTAAACATAGCAGGGGATAATTTCTTCGGCAGTATTTATAATTTCTCCGTCAAGGACCGTCAGGGTGTGGCGGTAAACGATGGTGCGGTTTTCTTCGCTCCGGGAGCCTCCGAAAACGAAGTTCCCGAGAGAATGGACGATAGTTTTGCCTTGATAGACTTCGATGGGCTGAAGTACATGAGGATGACCGCCAATCACGAGGTCAATTCCGCTGTCAATCATGCGGCGAGTTCCCTCGGCTTTCCAGGTGTCGGGGGCGTGGACACGCTCCGTACCCCCATGAAAATAGACAATTTTATAGTCCGCTTCAACCTCCGACAGCCTTTCGCAGATTACAGAGTCATAGCCTCGGTAATAAAAGGTAGTAAGATAAAGGGCGATAGTGAAGCCGTTCTTTTCAAGTATGAGTATATTTTCGTTGTCGCCCCAAAGTATATTTGCCGATTCCAGGGCAGCGCGAGTGTCATCGTAGCCGATTTTTCCGTAGTCCTCCGAATGGTTGTTGGCGAGGGAAACGATTTCCACGCTACCCGCCCTTAAAATCTCCGTATTTTTTGTGGCAGATTTGTACCAATAGGCAGGAGAATAGCCCTTGTTTCGCATTGTTGCATCGGGGTTGTCGGTAAAGACATTTTCAAGATTGGCAATAGTATAGTCGTCATTTTCAAAAAGCTCTATGAAATTTTCGAAAAAATATGAGGGCTCGACCTCTCCTGCAAGTCTGTTGAAAGAGCCGGCGTATTCGCCTCCGCGGTCGGTGGCGAGCATACAGTCGCCGATAAAGGATAGGGTGATGGTAGTGGGCTTCGGCGTAAGCGCCTTTTCCGGTGAGGCTTTTTCCATGGTTGCCAAGGGGAAAAGAGTGGGGAGAGGGGCCGTTGCTCCACCGGCGCATAGTACGCCCATAGCAGGAATAATATACAAACCAAACAGCGCCACTGCTGCAATTACAAGGCACAGAGAGGAGATAATTGCAATTTTTTTCATTTTAATACGGCTTCCTTAGAGTTATTTCTAAAATAAAGTATAACAGAATACTCGGAATAAGTCAAGGTGGCAATCGGGGAAAGATTGCATAAGCTATAGTATACTTAATATAGGAGGTACACTTATGCCTGAAATATACGAATACAACCGTGAACGGGCAGTTGAATATGCCAGACGGTGGGCACTTGACAGAAACCCGCTTTTTTTCGACTTTACGGGAGGCGGAGGGAACTGCACGAATTTTGTATCCCAATGTATACTTGCCGGATGCTGTCAGATGAATTTTACCCCTGATTTCGGATGGTACTATTTATCCCCCAACAATCGTGCGGCGGCATGGACGGGAGTGGAGTTTTTCTACAATTTCATCACGGATAACACCCAGGGAGTGGGCGAGGGACTGGGGCCTTTCGGTCGGGAAGTCACCGGCGGACTGCTGCTTCCGGGGGATGTAGTTCAGCTTGGGCGTTCCGATGGCGATTTTTATCATACCCTCATAGTAACCGGCTACGGCAGACGTACATATCTGGTTTCAGCCCACAGCAATGACGCCTACAACCGTCCCCTTTCCAGCTACAACTATCAGCGCATCCGCTACATTCACATTGACGGTTATCGCAGTGACGAAAGATTTGTAGGGAACTGCTTTGAGGATTTGATTAACGGAGTATCAATAGGCGTAGAATAGCGGCAATCACATTAGGCAAAACAAAAACGTGCCGTCAGGTATAACTGAGGGCACGTTTTATAACAATTTTTAGAGAAGCTTTTCAAGCTTATCTGCCGCACCGTCAAGGTAGTCGTTTTCCATAAGCTCAAGCATACCCTTATCGCAAAGAGCAGCAAGACGGGGGTCGATAGGCATACGTCCGAGAACTTCGTAACCGAACTTGTCTGCCACCTCGGCAATGTGGCTTTCACCGTAGATGTTATAGTCTTTGCCGCAGTCGGGGCATTTGAAATAAGACATATTTTCCACAACTCCGAGAACGGGAATATTCATCATCTTAGCCATGTTAGCCGCTTTTGAAACTATCATGGAAACAAGCTCCTGGGGGCTTGTTACGATAATGATTCCGTCAAGAGGGATAGATTGGAATATAGTAAGCGGTACGTCACCCGTTCCGGGGGGCATATCAACGAACATAAAGTCTACATCGTCCCAGATAACATCTGTCCAGAACTGTTTGACTGTTCCTGCAATTACAGGACCTCTCCAGACAACGGGGGTGGTTTCATCCTCCAAAAGCAAATTGACGCTCATTATTTTGATGCCGGTTTTGGATTCAAGCGGGAATATTCCTCCTGCGCCATCTCCGGTAACCTCGCCCTTGACGCCGAAAGCTTTAGGAATGGATGGACCTGTGATATCCGCGTCAAGAATAGCGGTTTTAAAAGAACGGCGGTTCATGAGTACGGACAGCATGGATGTAACCATAGATTTGCCGACTCCGCCTTTACCGCTGACAATGCCGATAACTTTTTTGACGCTTGACAGCTCATGGGGCTTTTCAATCAGGCTTTCCTTTTCGCGGGAAGCGCAGTTTGCGGAGCAGGATGAGCAATCGTGACTGCAAGAAGATTCGTGCTTTTCGTTATTGTCATCGTAAATCATAATAAAATCTCCTTTCAAAGAAAATGTTTTAAATTCAACAAATATATTATAACTCAATTTTGTGGGAAATTCAAGTCTTTTGCTATATTTATTTTTTAACAATCTGTTTTCGTGAGCTGCCGAGGCCCAAAGGCATAAAGGCTTCTTAAAATACAAAAAGGCTGTCGCTAATGCAACAGCCTTCTTAATGACAAATTAACCAAGCTTGGAGTAGTTAATCTTTACACCGGGGCCCATAGTAGAAGCTACTACGCAGCTCTTGATGTACTGACCCTTTGTAGCGGCAGGCTTTGCCTTGATGATAGCGCCGAGGAGAGCATTGAAGTTCTCGCCGAGCTTTGCTTCACCGAAAGAAGCCTTACCGATGGGGCAGTGAATGATATTAGTCTTGTCAAGACGGTACTCAATCTTACCTGCTTTAGCTTCAGTAACAGCCTTTGCAACATCCATGGTAACGGTACCTGCCTTAGGGTTAGGCATGAGTCCCTTAGGACCGAGAACCTTACCAAGACGGCCGATAACACCAAGTCGGATCGTAGCCATGTCGTTCTGTGAGCCAAGGAG
>JAZNUF010000082.1:0-7055 GCA_045592185.1 Candidatus Flemingiibacterium sp. | reverse complement strand
CTAAATGAAAATTTTATAAAAAAGTTACCGCATACGAATATTTATTTTCCGGGAGAAATGATAATGAAAAAATTTATAGCTCTGATTCTTGTCCTTTTAGCCTTTACCGCCATAATGGCTTCCTGTGCCGACACAGAGTATACCGCCGGTATTCTGTCCGATGACGGATATGTAAGTGAATGGCTGGGGCTTTTCTTTACCCCTACCGAGAATATGTATCTCTCCTCCGCCGAGGAGGTATCGGAGATAACTACCGAAAATGAAATCTGCGAAATGATGGCAACGGATATTAACACCTATAACTCCGTCACCGTAACGGTTGTCCCCTCCGTATACAAAAATTCAGAGGAATACCTTGATCTGCTTAAGCAAAGCTACGGGGCATCCGGCATGACCGTGTCTTACGGGGACATTAACCAAAAGAAAATCGCAGGTGCAGTATATGACGAGGCGCTGTGCCATATCTCATACGGTGGCTTTGAGATGAAGCTCGCCACATATCTGCGTGTCGTTGGCGACAGAACCGTTTCTATAATCATCACTTACGATTCGGCCGAGGAGCTGGAAGCTTTTCTTGGCTGCTTTAAGGAAACAAAATAATCCCGAGAGGACATAATCAAAAAATGAGCATATTCAAAGATAAATCAAGAATTGTAGTAAAGGTCGGTTCAAACACCCTGACTCATCCCTCAGGAAGACTTTACCTCAGACGTATGGAGCTGCTTGTGCGGATACTGTCCGATTTCAAAAATGCAGGTCATGAAATTATTCTCGTAAGCTCCGGAGCTGTTGCCGCTGCCATAGCAAGACTGGGACTTAAGCACCGTCCCGGCAGTATAGTTGAAAAACAGGCATTGGCGGCAATCGGTCAGGCAGAGCTTATGCAGGTTTACGAAAATTTCTTCGCTACATACGGTTATACCATTGGTCAGATGCTTTTGACTAAGGACGTAATTGACAATGACCTGCGCCGCACTAACGCGCAAAACACATTCCGAGAACTGCTGAAGCTTGGATGCATCCCCATTGTCAACGAAAACGACCCGGTTTCAAGCGTTGAACTTGAGTTCGGCGGAAATGATTTTCTCTCCGCTTACATTGCCCTTATAAGCGAGTCGGATATACTCATAAATATGTCTGACATTGACGGACTGTTCGATAGCGACCCGAGAAAAAATCCCTCGGCGCGCCTTATTGACAGAGTGGATGCCATAACCGATGAAATCATGTCCTACGCTGGTGGTGCGGGAAGTGACCGCGGTACGGGCGGCATGATTGCCAAAATCGAGGCGGCACGGATTGTAACCGAAGCGGGAATTCCCATGCTTATCGTCAACGGAAAGAATCCCGAGATTCTCTATGAAATTCTTGACGGCAAGCACGTTGGAACATATTTTGCTCCAAAAAAATAATCCACACTCTCTCAAATTTTAAAGGGGGAGATAAAAATGTCTTTAACCTTTGATACGAATATACAATTTATGAGGGGCGTTGGCGAAGCCCGTGCAAAATCCCTTTCAAAGCTTGGGATTTCCACCGTGAGGCAGCTCCTTTACCATTTCCCGAGGGGATATGAATTCCGCGGTAATGTGAAAAAGCTGTCTGAAGCCATAAACGGCGAAACGGCGTCTTACATTCTGACTGTTGCCACCGATGTTCGGAACGCAACCATAAAACGGGGAATGACTCTCAGTAAATTCCGTGCCCTCGATGAATCGGCAAGCTGTGAAATTACATTTTTCAATCAGCCGTACATTAAGGACTCCATAGTAAAGGGCGGAGAATACCGTTTTTTCGGAAAAGTCCTCTGCGAGGGCGGAAAACGGCTTTTAAATTCCCCCTCCTATGAGCCGGTAATCGAAGGACGCGAGCTTCCCCCTCTCATTCCGCTGTATTCCTTGACAGCGGGAATCTCTCAAAAGATTTTGTCAAAGCTCATTTCCACCGCTTTATCTGAGCTTGGAGATGATATCCCCGACCCCCTCTCTCCCGAATTACGGGAAAAATATTGTCTATGCCCCCTCGCCACCGCACTGCGCATTATTCATATGCCCCATGATTTTGGCGAACTTGAGCGTGCGAAGCGGCGGCTTATTTTCGAGGAGCTTTATCTGTTTGCCCTTGGCAGCTCGAAAAAGAGAATCAAAAAAGCTACTGCTCCCGCCTTTTCAGATACGGATATCTCGCCGCTTACGGATATACTCCCCTTCAAGCTTACAGGAGCCCAAAGCCGTTCTATCCGCGAAATTTCGGAAGATATGACCACGGGCGTGCCTATGCGCAGACTTATGTCGGGAGATGTAGGAAGCGGCAAAACCGCCGTTGCGGCGGCAGCAGCCTATATCGCCGTCAAAAACGGCTATCAATGCGCAATTATGGCGCCAACGGAAATACTCGCCGTACAGCATTACGGGGAGCTTTCCGCCCTTTTTGAAAAGCTTAACATCTCCTGCGGTCTGCTTACCGGCTCCGTAAAGGGCAAGGCGCGGCGGGAACTGCTCCTTGGACTCCAGAACGGCACGCTGCCTATAGTTATCGGCACTCACGCCTTAATCGGCGAGGACGTGAAATTCGCAAAGCTGGCTCTTGCAATTTGCGATGAGCAGCACCGTTTCGGAGTATCCCAAAGAGATGCGCTTGTTATGAAAGGGGGCGGCGAGAGCTGTCACAGCCTTAATATGAGCGCCACGCCCATACCCCGTACTCTCGCCATGTTTTTATACGGCGACCTTGATATGTCAAAGCTTGATGAGCTTCCCCCCGGCAGACAGCAGGTCAAAACCTTTGTGGTGGATGAAAGCTACCGTGAACGTCTTAACGGATTCATCAGAAAGCAAAAATCCGAGGGGCATCAGACCTACATCGTCTGTCCGCGAGTTGAGGAATCGGAAAACGGAGAATTAACTCAAGAGGATATCCGCCTTTTCGATTTCGGATATGATATAAGCGAGGTGCTGTCCACCTCAAATCCACCAAAAGCGGCAACCACTTGGCATGAACAGTTAAGTGAGATGCTTCCGGAGCTCAAAATCGGCTGTGTGCATGGAAAAATGCCATCCTTCGCAAAGGATGAAATAATGGCTGAATTTTCCCGAGGCGAACTAGATGTGCTGATTTCCACCACCGTTATCGAGGTTGGAGTCAACGTACCAAATGCCACTCTCATGATAGTGGAAAATGCCGAGCGTTTCGGACTCTCTCAGCTCCATCAGCTCAGAGGGCGGGTAGGCCGCGGCAAGGACCGAGCTTACTGTATTCTCGTTTCCAACGCGAAAGCGGCTACGAACTCTCGCCTTGAGGTTATGCGTACCACATATGATGGCTACAAAATTGCCGAATACGACCTTAACGAGCGCGGCCCCGGCGACTTTTTCCGAGCCGCCGATGAGGACGTGCGCCAACACGGAGATTTGCGTTTCAGACTTGCAAACCTTTGCGAGGACGTAGAACTGCTGGAAAAGGCGGTTACAGCGGCGAGAGAAACTATAGAAGCGGCAGAATAATCAATAATGCCGTAAAGAAAGGATTCGCACATGATAAGACCTTTAGCCGATAAGGCAAGACCTCTATCTTTTGACCAAATGGTCGGTCAACAGCATCTTGTAGGTGAAAAGGGCGTGCTTCGCCGTATGGTTGAACCCGGTCATATCACAAACATGATATTCTTCGGTCCGCCCGGCACGGGAAAGACCACAGCGGCAAACATAATCGCGGAAAAATCAGGCATGACCTTGAGGCGGCTGAACGCCACCACGGCAAGCCTGTCCGATGTAAGAGAGGTTATTGAGGAAACCTCTACCCTTATGGGAAGCGGTGGAATCCTTCTTTACCTTGACGAGATACAATATTTCAACAAAAAGCAGCAGCAATCCCTCCTTGAATATATCGAGGACGGCAGAATTACTCTTATTGCCTCCACCACCGAAAATCCGTATTTTTACGTTTATAACGCTATAATCTCCCGTTCAGCCGTATTTGAATTTCACCCCGTAAGCTCTCAGGATATAATAGTCGCATTAAAGCGTGCCCTTGAGTTTCTGAACAATGAGCACTCATCCTCCGTCAGCTGCAGTGACGAGGGCTTTTCCGCCCTTGCAGGGGGAGGCGCAGGGGATGTCAGACGGAGTATCGGCTTACTTGAAAACTCCTTTTTTCTTGCCCTTGCGGAGGATGGCGAAATCACCCCCGAGCTGATTTCCTCCTTCACTCCCAAGGTCCTCGGCAACTTCGACCGTGGGGGGGATGTTCACTATGATTTACTTTCCTGCCTCCAAAAATCCATCCGCGGTTCAAACCCGGATGCCGCCGCTTTCTACCTTGCAAAGCTGCTTGAGGGCGGAGATTTAATATCTGCTTGCCGGCGGCTTCAGGTCATAGCAAGCGAGGATATAGGGCTTGCTTACCCCATGGCACCGGTAATAACCCGTGCCTGCGTTGAAAGCGCACGGGAGCTTGGGCTTCCAGAGGGGCGTATTCCCTTGATAAACGCCGCCATAATGCTTGCCACCGCGCCAAAATCCAACAGCGCATATACGGCTCTTGCCAAGGCAAGCGAGGATATCGCCTCAGGGAAAGGACAGAATGTACCTACCCATCTGCGTAGCCCCAATTTTGTAGGCTACAAATATCCGCACGATTATGAAAACCATTATGTTGAGCAAAACTATCTCCCCGATGACCTGAAAAATGCAAAATACTATGAATACGGCGACAACAAAACCGAACAAGCCGCAAAGCAATATTGGGAGAAAATCAAGAAAGGCAATAATTAATGAACAATTTCTTTAAGCTACTTGCCCTTGGGGATGTTGTAGGGCCTGCGGCAACCGAATATATAGGCGAAAAGCTGTGGGATTTCAGACACAAGCATGGAGTGAACATGGTAGTCTGCAACGGCGAAAATGCCGCCGTTGGCAACGGCCTTGACCCCACAAGCGCAGACAGACTGATTGAGGGCGGATGTGATGTCATCACCTCAGGAAACCACATCTTTAAAAGGCGTGAAATCCGCAGTTATCTTGACGAAAATTCACTGCTCATCCGTCCTGCCAATTACCCTGCCGGCACTCCCGGAAACGGCTATACCATCGTTACAATAGACGGCTTCCGCGTGCTTGTTATTAATGTAATGGGTACAATATACTTGGAAGCTCTCGCTTGCCCCTTCGATACTGTGGAGCGAATCCTCAAAAAAGAGGAGGGCAATTATGATTTATCCGTCCTTGACGTGCACGCCGAAGCAACCAGCGAAAAAATCGCTCTCGGAAGACATTTCGATGGCAAAATCAACGTAATTTTCGGCACCCACACCCACGTTGCCACCGCCGACCAAATGATTCTCTCCGGCGGAAGCGGATACGTTACCGACCTTGGTATGTCCGGCCCTAATGACGGTATTTTAGGTGTCCGCGCGGACATTATTATCGAAAAGCTTCGTTCAAAGCTCCCCATAAAATTCGAGCTTGCCGGGGGGGATACAGAGGTTAACGGAGTCCTTTTCACCATCGACACCGACAAGGGCAAAACCGTTGAAGCTACAAGAGTAAAATTTTAAAAGCTCTGCTGTAATTCTTCTTTTAGAAAGGCATATTCTTTGATATGTATAAAATAGTCACAAAGAAAAATTTGAATCCATCCGTAACCATGATGGAAATATACGCCCCCCTTGTTGCAAAGAAAGCCGCGGCAGGACAGTTTGTTATCCTGCGCACTGACTCTGAGGGAGAACGTATTCCCCTCACCGTGGCAGGATATGACCGGGAGGCAGGTACGGTTAAGATAATATTCCAAATAGTAGGTGCAACCACCGAAAAGCTGAATCACATGGAGGTTGGGGACTATCTGCAGGATTTTGTCGGACCGTTAGGCAATCCCACCGAGCTTAACGGACTTAAAAAGGTATGTATTGTGGGAGGAGGCGTAGGCTGTGCCATCGCCCTGCCCATTGCAAAGGCGCTTCATGACATGGGCTGTCATGTGACAAGTATAATCGGCTTCCGTTCGAGGGATTTGGTTATTCTTGAAGATGAATTTGCAGAGGTTTCCGACAAGCTGTTTGTAATGACCGATGACGGTTCCCACGGCAAGCAGGGCAACGTTTGTGGTCCTCTTGGCGAGATGTTTGCAGAGGGCGAAAAATTCGACAAGGTTATCACCATCGGGCCTCTTGTTATGATGAAGTTCGTGGTGGATGCCGTCCGTCCCACGGGCATCCCCTGTGTAGTATCAATGAACCCCATAATGATTGACGGCACGGGTATGTGCGGCGGATGTCGGCTGACCGTTGGCGGCAAAACCAGATTTGCTTGTGTTGATGGGCCTGATTTTGACGGATACGAGGTTGATTTTGAATCAGCCATGGAGCGCGGCGGAATGTACCGTGATTTCGAGCGACACGCCTATGAGGAAACCTGCAATCTGTTTAAAAAACAGCCCACGGCAGAATAGAAAGGAACGACCATGGCAAATATGTCTAACATAAAAAATCCCATTCCCTCTCAAGAGCCGTCAGTACGCGCTCACAATTTTGACGAGGTGGAAATGGGATATGATGAAGCCACCGCCCTTGACGAAGCGGCACGCTGCCTTAACTGTAAAAATATGCCTTGTGTATCAGGCTGCCCCGTAAATATACACATACCGAAATTTATCGAAAAAATCCGCGAGGGAGATTTCGAGGGCGCTTATCAGATAATTTCCGCTTCCTCCGCCCTGCCTGCGGTATGCGGCAGAGTGTGTCCCCAGGAAACGCAATGCGAAGCAAAATGCGTCCGCGGCATTAAGGGAGAGCCTGTGGGAATCGGCAGGCTTGAAAGATTTGTTGCCGATTGGCACAATTCCCATTCCGAGGAGGCTCCGGCTACCGCCGAGTTTAACGGGCACAGAGTGGCTGTCAATGGCTCCGGTCCTTCAGGGCTTACCTGCGCGGGCGATTTGGCGCGTCTTGGCTACAAGGTGACGATATACGAGGCTCTTCATACCGCAGGCGGCGTACTTGTTTACGGAATACCGGAATTTCGTCTGCCAAAGACTATTGTAGAAAAAGAGGTTGCCAA
>JAZNUF010000081.1:0-3520 GCA_045592185.1 Candidatus Flemingiibacterium sp. | reverse complement strand
CCTCCGCTTGACGTCTGTTATATTTGCGTTTCATTGCACGAAGAACATTATCAGACGCCGATTGGATGGAAATATGGAAATTCGGCGCGAAGTGATTCAGCTTTGACACTCGCTCTGCAAAATCCTCTTTCAAAACCGATGGCTCAAGAGAGCCCAGGCGAATACGTTCAATGCCGGGAATTTTGTCCACCTCTTCAATGAGGTCAATAAGACCGTAGCTGTCCGCGAAATCCTTGCCGTAA
This sequence comes from Candidatus Flemingiibacterium sp., assembly GCA_045592185.1. GTDB lineage: Bacteria > Bacillota > Clostridia > Oscillospirales > CAG-272 > Flemingiibacterium. The sequence goes on along the minus strand of JAZNUF010000081.1, from coordinate 3,278 downwards.
GAAGCGGTTTCTATTCCTATAAGCACCACTTCACGGTACCCGTTCTTAACAAGTCCGCGGATTTCCGATAATACCGCCGATGGCTCTTTTGAACGGACGCACCCTCTTGCCGAGGGAACAATACAATAGGTGCAGTGGTTATCGCATCCGTCTTCGATTTTCACATAAGCTCTGGTGCGCTCGGAGGACTCAATTTTCATAGGCTCGAAGGGTGCCTTTTCAATATTGTCCACCTTGATTGCCGCCGCGCCGTTTTTTGACCGGGACGCCACAAGAGCTATGACCGCATCCACAAGCTTCAATTTCTCACTGTTTCCCACAACGAAATCAACGCCGTCAATCCCCCCGGTCTTAGCCGGATTCACCTGTGCGTAACAGCCCGTAACAAGCACATATGCCTCCGGATTGTGACGGGCAGCACGGCGAATCATCTGCCGTGTCTTACGGTCGCTCTCTGCGGTGACGGTGCAAGTATTGATTATGTATATGCCGCATTTTTCCGAGAAACGGCCTATGGTAAAGCCATGGCGTTCAAGCTCCTCGGCTATTGCTTTGCTTTCGTACTGATTTACTTTGCAGCCGAGAGTCATTATTCCGACTTTACGGCTGATTTTGCTTTCTATTTTTAACATCCTAAATTCCCACAAGCACTAACAACTGAACTCTTACCCGCGCATTTTGCGCATCGTATTAATATTGTACCATTTTTTCGCATTTTAGTAAATATCAAAATATGCTGAAGTTTTCAACCGATGTCAAAAATATAATGAGGATTTTGAACAATAACCCTACGTGAAGGGTGATTATTTCTTCATAATTATATTATAAGGGCAAGAAAATTTTTTGTCAACACCGAAGAGGACTTTTTTCATATGAAAGGGAGCTTTTTCAAACTTTTTTACGGTTTTTCAAAAAAAATGCTCCCAATCTATTGACAAAGCACAATTTTTATGGTAAAATTATTTTACCTCTGCGAGAGGGTTCTTTTTTTGCGCGATTTTCGCCGCGAAAGCTGCGCACGAAAGATATCGCTTTTCCGGAGGGAGGTACGCGAGGGGCTGCGCCTGCATCCATGTGGCAGCACGGCCGCCGCAATTCTAATCTAATCGGGAGGTGCCGAAATGAGAGTTAAAATTACACTGGCGTGCAGCGAATGCAAGCAGAGAAACTACGACACAAAGAAGAACAAGAAGAATGACCCCGACAGACTTGAAATGAACAAGTTCTGCAAATTCTGCCGCAAGCATACCCTTCACAAGGAAACAAAATAATAACCGACCGTATTTCGCGGATTCGGCAAAAACAATCGGAGGTTCACCATGGCGGAAAATCAAAATATCGACACTGCTAAGGAAGAAGTAACCGAAACGAAGAAAGAGGCAAAAAAGGCGAACAAAAAGCCTGCTCGCAAGAATCGTATCGGCAAATTTTTCCGTGAATACAAGGCAGAGGTGAAAAAAGTTACTTGGGCGTCCCGCGAGGACACCTTAAGAAACACCATCTTGGTTGCTATTACAGTTATTATTGTAGGCGGCGTTATCGGTGCATTGGATGCTGTATTTGACCTTGGCATCCGCACGCTCGGAAATATTATATAAAAATATCACGGAGAGTGTAGCGTGAAAAATACTTTTCACGCAGTGTTTTGTGGCTTTCTTTGCACTCCGTGCAAAGATTTTGCTTCGCAAAGCCATCCACAATTCCACAGATAAGGAGGCTTTCGCAAGGCGAAAGCTATGGTTATTACAATGAGCGATTTGTACGACGCAACCGGCAAAGCAAGATGGTATGTAGCACATACCTATTCCGGCTACGAAAATAAGGTTAAGACGAACCTTGAAAAAATCGTTGAAAACCGCGGCCTTCACGATGTCATCGTAGACATCCGTGTTCCCGTGGAAACTTATATTGATAACGAAACCAAAAAAGAGGTTGAGGAAAAAATTTTCCCAAGCTATGTGCTTGTAAAAATGGTAATGACTGACGAAACATGGCACGTTGTCAGAACTATCAGCGGCGTTACAGGCTTTGTAGGTCCCGGGTCCAAGCCCACTCCTCTTTCAGATGCCGAGGTTGCCGCAATGGGCATCGAGGCACAGGCTGTAAAGGTCGTTGTTAATTACAAAATTGATGATACCGTTGAAATCAATGACGGAGCGCTCAAGGGTGTGCGCGGCATACTCAAAGAGATTTCCGATGACAAAAAGAAGGTCACGGTACTTGTCAATATGTTCGGAAGAGATACTCCCTTCGAGCTCGACTCGGATGCGATTTCTCTTGTGAACGAGTGAGGATATTCCTCATAACGTGGGAGGGAGAAAACCACTAAAAATTCTCCCGAAAATCTTATAGGAGCTTAAAGCTCCGCTACCACAATACGGAGGTGCATTTATCATGGCAAAGAAAATCACAGGTTACATCAAGTTGCAGCTGCCGGCGGGAAAGGCTACTCCTGCTCCCCCTGTAGGTCCTGCACTCGGTGCATACGGCGTTGCTATTCCTGTATTCACTAAGGAATTCAACGAAAGAACAAAGAAGGACATCGGTCTTATCATTCCGGTCGTAATTACCGTATATGCAGACCGTTCTTTCTCCTTCATCACAAAGACTCCCCCTGCTCCCGTCCTCATCAAAAAGGCGTGCGGCATTGAGTCTGCGTCTGCTACCCCTAACAAGACCAAGGTTGCTAAGATTACTAAGGAACAGGTTAAGCAGATCGCAGAAACAAAGATGCCTGACCTTAACGCCGGCTCGCTTGAAACTGCAATGAGCATGATTGCAGGTACTGCACGCAGCATGGGTATTACTGTAGAGGAATAAGGAGGAGTTAAAATGAGCACAGGAAAGAAATATCAGGACAGCGTAAAGCTGCACGACAAGAATAAAATTTACGATCCTTCTGAGGCACTTGCTCTCGTTTGCCAGACTGCAAAGGCAAAGTTTGACGAGACCATAGAAGTACACGTACGCCTTGGTGTTGACTCCCGTCACGCAGACCAGCAGGTTCGCGGCGCGGTTGTTCTCCCCAACGGCACCGGTAAAACTGTTCGTACCCTCGTTTTCGCGAAGGGCGACAAGGCAAAGGAAGCAGAAGCAGCAGGCGCAGATTATGTAGGCGCTGAGGATTACGTTGCAAAGATTCAGCAGGAAAACTGGTTTGATTTTGACGTAATTATCGCAACACCCGACATGATGGGACTTATCGGTAGACTCGGTAAGGTGCTCGGTCCTAAGGGACTTATGCCTAACCCCAAAGCAGGAAAGTCGGATCGTAGCCA
>JAZNUF010000080.1:0-2280 GCA_045592185.1 Candidatus Flemingiibacterium sp. | reverse complement strand
CAGTGAAATGGCTGAGGCAGAGGAAAAACTTGCAGAGTATAACTCCATGACCTTACGAATGGGCGAGATTTTTATGGAAGCTACTGCGGATGCGGAAAGAATCCGCCGCGAAGCGAAGCTTTCCTCAGATGAGCTTGCCCGTGCGGCGGCTGAGGAATGCAGAAAACGTCAGGCTGATATATACAAAAAGCTTGATGAGTTTGCCGTAGCAAGAAGAAGTGAAATAAACAAACTGTTGGAGCAGGCTCAGGGCTCTATTAATGTGGCTCTCAGAGATTTTGAGTGTAAAGCGAGAGGAATCACCTCGGATAATCTTTCCTCGAAGCTTGAGGATTTTGAGCTTGATGAGGTGCTGAAACCGACTGATAAGACAAATGGATAAGGATAATATAAGATACAGCACTCTTTCTCACATAGGTGAGAGAATCCGCACTATCAGACAACGGCGCGGAATTACTCAAGCGGAGCTTGCGGGAAGCGATATTACGAGAAATATGCTTAGCCGTATTGAAAATGGCGGCGCACTTCCGTCATTACCCACTCTGTGCGCCATTGCGGAACGGCTTGACGTACCTGTGGGGGCACTTCTCGGCGACCTTGAAGATTATGTGAATCGAAAGCTTTCCGATGAAATAAGAGGACTGATTTCCCAGAAAAAGTATATGCGAGCTATTGAGCTCTACAATACCTCTGAGCAGAAAGAAGTAAGCGATGATATGGCCAATATGCTCGGTACGGCATATCTTGGAAGGGCAAAAGAGCTTTACCTTCAGGGGAAATTGACCGATTCCGTTGAAAAGCTTGATTTGGCGGATGAGTTTTGTAGAGTGTCTTCACGGGCAGAAGCAAGTACGCTTGACGGAATATTCTTGCTTCGCTGTATGATACTTGACAGCTCGGCATTGCGTTCAGAAACTTCATCCCCTCTCTTAACGGAGTCGACTGATAAGCTGCGCTCGATGATTTTTGACAATAACGGTATGGCAATTTATCTCTATTGCAAGGCTCGCCTCGGCAATATTGCAAATAAGCCCTATTCACAGCCTCATGAAGACGCCGGTACACTCCGCGCTGAGCTGATGCCGCTGATAAACGGTATAAAGGACGATGTTTACAGATTGCATATTGATGCGAAACTTTACATGGCGGAATCGGATTACCTTGAAGCTAAGGCGAGGTTGCTGTCGCTGGTTGCAAGGGCTGATGCTTCACCGTCACTTATGTACAATATGTACGCTGATTTGGAGCTTTGCTGTAAATGCTGCGGTGACTTTGAAAATGCGTACAGATATTCAGGTTTACGGCTTGAGCTTATTAAGAAAATAACTTAGGAGGCGTGATGTTTCGTATAGGACAAGGTTATGATGTGCATCGGCTCACAGAGGGACGTCCGCTGATACTCGGCGGAGTTCATATAGAATATGAAAAAGGGCTGCTTGGTCATTCCGATGCAGATGTGCTGACTCATGCTATAATGGATGCCTTGCTTGGTGCAGCAGCTTTGGGGGATATTGGCGGAATGTTTCCCGATAATGATGAAAAATACCGTGGAGCTGACAGCTTGAAGCTTGCCGAAGCAGTGGCAGAACGGCTTAATAAAAACGGATACTGTATAGTTAATGTTGATTCTACGGTTATTGCCCAGAAGCCGAAGCTTGCGACCCATATACCCGATATGAGGCTGCGTATTTCAAAGGCTCTTGGGATACCGCCGGATGCACTTAGTGTAAAGGCCACTACCGAAGAAAAGCTTGGATTTACGGGACGCGGCGAAGGAATTGCCGCACAGGCTATAGCGCTTATTGCAAAAAAATAAATGGGTTGCCTTAAGGCAACCCGATATTTACAGACTGCGCCGTGACGGTTCTATCTGTAATTTCCATACAGGGATTAATCCCCTTTAGCACGAACATCCATGCCGCCGTTGGCGCGGTCGAATTTTCGGCTCTTTAATAGAATATGGTGGCTGTTCGTAATTTGTGACAGGGTCCGTTGCGGCATTTAGAGGTTAAAAAAGAACACAGAAAGGAATTTTATTTCAGCATTATGATAAAAATATCACCATCAATCCTTGCGGCTGATTTTGGTAAGTTAGGTGAGGAGGTTGCAAGAATCGAAGATTCTGCGGATATGCTCCATCTTGATGTTATGGATGGGATTTTTGTTCCCAACATCAGCTTTGGGCAAGGAGTAGTTGCGGATTTGCGCAAATGCTCGAAGCTCATCTTTGATGTACATTTGATGATTACAAATCCCATGCGATATGTTGGCGAATTTGCC
>JAZNUF010000079.1:0-13426 GCA_045592185.1 Candidatus Flemingiibacterium sp. | reverse complement strand
GATAATGAGTGAGCTGGCACCTACTCTTGAATTTGCAAGGCAGGGTATGCGTGAAAAGGAAAAAGCAGAAGTTGTTTCTGCACTTTCGCAGATTCCTGAGCTTACGGGTATCAATGAGATGATGCCACAGCTTGACAGAATCATTGCGGGCAACAAGTGGCTGCAGTCGGGCGATATGCCCATGGATGAGAAGTATATCAATGCTTACGCCATTGCAAAAGGCGTAAACAGCATAAATACTCCGCCTCCTGCTCCTCCTGCTGAACCTACCACTGATGAGCTTTTAGCTTTGTATAATAGCAACCCTGCCTTTCAGGAGCTTGTCGAGAAACAGCGGCTTGAACAAATCAAACACAGTCAGCAAGTGCCACCGTTTTCTGCAAGTAGCGGTGCGGTAAATGCGGCACTCAATATAAAAAACAAACCCCAAACACTCGAGGAAGCATCTGAACGCACAAGACAGATGTTCGGAATGTGACCTCACAAAAAAAATTATTATAGGAGTTGATACTTAATGTCACAGAATTTAATCACTTTCGAAAAAGCACTGAAAGAAAATTATCTTCCAGCGTGGAGAAATCAGCTTGGTACCGAACCCTCTGCTCTTCTCGGCAAGATTAAGAAGCCTACGCTTAAATCCAACAAGATTGTAGCTTCTGCTCCTGTCGGGCTTTCGGGCGGCTTCGGTTACGGTGCCGAGGGTCAGGCTACACCTGCAGCAGGTGGCGTAAGAGTCGAGAGATTTGAAACAACCGCTAAGGATATGTATGTAAATGTTGTCATTTCCGAAAAGGCTGTTAAGCTCACAGGCTCAGGCGGTGCTATGGCGAATGCACTTGACACCGAGGTTAAGGGTGCATACGAAACTGCAAAATGGAATATCGGTCGTTCTCTCTTTGGTAACGGCACAGGTATTCATACCACTATCGAGGCGCTCGGTGAAGCAGGTAACACAATCAAGGTCGCTGATACTGCGTACCTCAAAGAAGGTCTTATCATTGACATCTACAAGACAGGCGAGATGGCGCCTGCTGTTGCAGGCAGAAGACTTTTGAGCGTTGACAGAGCAAACAGCACCATCACAATCGGAGGCGCTGCTGTAACTGTTGATGCCGGATTTATCACTGTTCAGAACTCTTACGGTCGAGAAATCACAGGTCTTGGCGCCATCTTCGATGATACTATCACTTCGCTTTACGGCGTAAGCAAGGAGCTCAACCCGTTCCTGAAGCCTGTCGTTCACGATGGCGGCGATGATATTGATGACGGTATCATCACGAAGGCGCTCCGCCAGGCTAAAAACGATAAGAACTCGAACATCGATATGATTCTTTGCGGTGATGACGCATACGACAATTATGTAAACTATCTCAGAGTAAACAATATCCGTGTTGAGGAACTTTCTCACACTATTCAGGGCGGCTTTAAAGCAATTCAGTTTATCTTCGGAAACAAGGTCGTTGACATAGTTAACGAGAGCTTCGTACCCGCAAAGGAAATGTGGGGCGTTGAAACAGGTTGCTTGGAGCTTCATTCCCTCGATTGGAACTTCGCTGAGCTTCAGAACGGCGGCATTTTCAATCTTATGGAAAATCAGAGCTGTTACAGAGCTTTGCTTGCAAATTACGGCGATTTGATTTGCACAAATCCCGGAGGCTGTGTGCGCATAACCAACTGTTGTGCATAAGCCTTTTACTTGCATTAGCAAGTAGTTGTCGGTTTTTCCCTACGGCGGCTCGTCTGCCGTAGGGAAGATTGGCACTTGCTGAACCAAAAAACATTAAAGCAGGTGGTGATTTTGTGTCAATACTTGAAATTTTTGAAAAGGTTAATTTAATATTGCCGATTGAACAAAGACGGTTTTTCAACTATTTTGAAGATACAGTGAATGAATTGCAATCGCTTTATCCCGGCTTTGTAATAAAAGCGGACACGGAATATGCACCGCCTAAAGCCCTTGCAGACGAAAATGTTGTGTTACCGCTATACCACAACTCTATCGTTGACAACATTGCTTTCCTTGCAGGCGGCGAAGAAGCACGCAAAAGCGAGTTTCTACGAAAATCCCGCGATGCTTGGCTTGCGTACTGGAACGATAATGCTAAGGGCAGAAGAATAAAAAGAACGGGGTGGTAAAATGTTCGACAGCGGAATTGCTGTTTCTGCTCTTGTCTCCGGGATAAGAGATGAGGCCGATATATCCATGCCGATTGATAATATGAGCTACGTGATATGGATTAATGCGTTGGAACAGCTGCTATACACAGAGCTCATCGGCGAACTCGGAACTATTACGCTCCCGGGAGTGACCGGCAATATGATAGATATCAATTCGCTTGATGTGCCTGAATGTGAAAACGCTATACGATTTGAGGACATCTATGCTATTTATGCCGGGGCCAAGCAGTTAATAAAATCAACTGCTGTCAGCGGAGTACTTTTCCCAAATACATTTTATAAAATAAACAACAATATCGGGTTGAATTTGGATAATCCGCCAAACGATATAAGAATTATATACGTTGTTCGCCCTGCCCTAAAAACAATCGATGACTGCGACACAATAACAGGAAATGTTATGCTTCCCGTTGAATTTATTGACCTTGCAAGAGCCAAACTCCGTGGAGAGGCGTATAAAATCGCCAATGAGGATGCACTTGCGGCAAAGTGGTTAAACGACTACAACGTATTACTTGAAACTTTTAAAGTTTGGATTGCCGGTAAACAATCCGATTTCGGGCTGTGAGGTGACATCCGATGGCGAAAAAAGAGGAAAACAAACTGTCATTTTTGCAGATGCCACTTCCAGCAGGCGGAAAACACTATAAAATGACAAAACGGTCGTGGGTTGGCCTTAACTACAGGCAGACTATTGATACCGGCGCCTTGTCCATGGAAAACAACATTTCAACGCTCGGTGCTCCCTATCTTGTGCCATCACAAAAGCGCATTCCTCTTGCCGATGGGTACGAAAATCCAATAGGCATATTTGGGTTTGACGATTTTTTAATTGTGATTTATCGTGTGAACACCGCAATCAAGGTTGATTACATCACTGTTGACATCAACGGAGGTGCAGAACACATATATACAGGGGTGCTACAGGTAACCGGTGCCACTTCGGAAGACGAATACCCCCGTTGCGTTGTGCAGTTCAACGTGTACGACAATCCTGCAGACCCCGTAAGCGGAAATTATGTTAAAAAGCTTCTCATATTCCCAGATAAAAAGTCCATGGATTTTGAAATCACGGAAGATGGCTTCACGGTGAACGACCTTGGCAGCTCGATTCCTGATATAAAGTACGCCACGGTACATTTATCCCGCCTTTTCGGTGTGGATGATGGGCGCGTGTATGCAAGCGGATATAATGACTATGCAAATTGGGAGCTGGACACCGCTGACGACTACAACGAAAGCAACGCTTGGTGCAGCCCTGCACAGTCCACTACGAAAGCGAGCGGCAATTTCACGGGCATTACGCTGTATCAGAATCACATTGTCTGCTTTAAGCGTGATTTCATGCACGAGATATACAACACCAAAAACCCTTTCCGCATTCAGGACATTTATGCTGAGGGAGCTATCGACAACAGGACCATTCAGAATGTTGACGGAAAGCTGATATTTGTGTCGGAGGACGACGTGAAGGTGTACACCGGCTCCAATCCTCGCATTATCGGTTATTACCTCAATATGTCACAGTACGTAAAGGCTGTATCCGGTACGGATAACAGATGCTATTACCTATACTGTGAGGATGGAGCAACGAACGGACGACTCTTTGTATATGATACCTACACGGAGCAGTGGTCCGAGCAATGCATATCTTGCGGCGTTGTGGGCTTCGCTCATAATACGAACGGAATGTTCATGTTATGTGATGACGGAACGGTTTACAGAATGGATACCGGGGTATATGACCACCAGTGGAGCTTCGAAACCGATCTTATCACGAGCAATACGGTTGACATAAAACATCTAAAAAAGGTTCAGATGCTTGCGGACATAGCCGAGGGGGCGAATTTCAGACTGTATATTCTGTATGATGATGAGGTATTCGATGAAAACACTTCGCATCTTTTGTATTCGAGTACGGGTCACGGGCAAAAAGCAATTCGAGTTAAACCACGTCAAAGCGCAAACTACGGTATGAAAATACACGTGGAAGGCTACGGATATGTAAAGCTATACGAAATGGAGTTGTCGGTAGAAGCAGGAGGGGATTTGTATGTCTGATAGATTCAGCGTTGCAAACGCCCCCGAAAAAGACATTTCGGAGATGGACTTTAAAGAGCTCCGAAACAAGGTGCAAAGCCTTAACGATGCGTTCAATCTTGCGATGCGTAAGCTTCTTGACACGACCGAAAACCTTGACGAGTCCAATTTCAGCAGTGGATTTTTACTGAAGCAAAAAAATATGAAAGCGCAGCTTGAGGCAACCGCGGAAAGAGTAAAACTCACAATGACAGCGGAGGATTTAGAGGGGACGCTTCTTAATTACTCAACTATCGCTCAAACCGCATCGGAAATTCAGCTTGCTGTAACAGCTGTAAAGGATTATACCACATCGCTGATTGACGTTGCAATAAATGACATCACCTTGACTGTTTCTAACGGCGCAAAAAGTTCCATCCTCACCCTTACTGCTGGCAACACTGTCCTTTCATCCCAAGCGATTACTCTTGCGGGTGATGTTGTGTTCAAGAGCGACCTTGAAACAGAGGGCGCAACGGTAATAAACGGTAGCAATATTACAACGGGTACGATTTCAGCTATGGATTTATCCGCCTGCAACGTCAAAGGAAGTACGTATACAACTCTTCTTGCCGGTGACGGCACCGTAGGCGGCGAAATTAAGATGTGCTATATTGGCTACATCAACACTGTAGGGGGGATACGCCTTGACGATGAAGGTGCGGGCACAGCAGATGAGGGACAATACCGTATGTTCATTTACACAAGAAGGGTGGGAGGTGTCCCTTTTCACATGAAACTTGAATCAGGAGGTAGCATGAGCCTTGAAGCCTACAATAGCGTCTACATAAGCGGCGAGTCAGCAAATATTACCGCATCTGATATTTATCTTAACGGCAATGTTTATATCAACGGTACAAAAATTGGATAACTTAAACAGCGGACAAGCTACTTATAACAAATAAAAAGGAGTGCACATAAATGAAAGTAGTATTTAAAAACGGAGAAACCAAGTCTTGTATGCCACCGATTGAGCAGAAAGTATTCAAAGCGGGAGCTGTCGCAGGGTGGCTCATAGCGTTGGCTTTTACGGCAGAAATGACATCGGATCAGATTGACAACCTCGTTACCGCAGACAACATTTCCAACCTTGTTTTTACATCGGATGATGGTACCGAGTTGTTCTCGATCACAGGGTATGAAAAAGTCACTTCTTCGGTTATCAGACATTCTGAACCTTCGTCTGACACGAGAGTTGAACTTCAGATTATGAAGGAGTTAAAAACAGATGCCGAGAATTAATGTTCCGTTTATCGTACAAAAGCAGACGCTCATACAGAAGCCTCATGTCGAGTTGGTTTCCGGCGGTAAAAATTATTTTTACGCAGTCTTTAAACTCTGCAGTACATGGGACGGTGTTGCATCCATAAGAGCAAAATTCTCCGCCGAAGGTGTTGAACCGATTATAATGCCATTGGAGCAATGCGGCGGCCATTGGGAATGCTTAATTCCGTGGGAAGTTATAAGTGACAAAGGCACCTTTTCTGTCAGTATTGCCGGCGGGGACAGGCTTCCCACCAACAGAGCGTACGTTAAGGTGAGATTCGGCGACAATGACGAAGGCTCTGAACCGCAGCCACCTACTCCCGATTGGTTTGATTCTGTCGCTACGATGTGTGCTGATGCTGCCAGCGCAGCCCAAAGTGTACGTGATGATGCGGACAATGGCGTTTTTGACGGCAAAGATGGAGCTGACGGCAAAGACGGCGAGGATGGCAAAGATGGTGCTGACGGCAAGAATGGAGCAGACGGCAAGGCGTTTACTTACGAGGATTTCACAGCGGAGCAGCTTGAAGCCTTAAGAGGACCGCAAGGAGAAAAGGGCGAAAAGGGCGAAAAGGGTGAAACCGGCGAAAAGGGAGCAGACGGCAAGGACGGAGCTGACGGTGCTGATGGCAAGGACGGAAAAGGGCTTGTGATACTCGGCTACTATGAAAGTGCTGAGCTTCTTGCTTCTTCAGTATTGCTGCCGGAGCCGGGAGATGCTTACGGTGTTGGTACAGCTGAGCCTTACGATGTTTATATATACGATGGAGTTAGCCTTTCGTGGGTAAACAACGGTCCCTTGCAGGGTGCTGAGGGCGAAAAAGGTGCTGACGGAGCTGACGGCAAGTCGGCGTATGAGGTTGCTCTTGAAAATGGCTTTGAGGGAACAGAGGCGGAATGGCTCGAATCCCTTAAAGGTGAGGATGGCAAGGACGGAGCTGACGGTGGTGGCAGTGAGGTTCGCTTAGAGTCGGTAAAAGGCTACATATCCACAAGCGAGGTTTACGACTCTGTATGGGGAACGACTACATTAACCCTTACAGATGCTACAGGGCTTGAAGTAGGCAGAAACTTATGCCGTGCTATAAAGCAGTCTGACGGAAGCTACATCATAAAGTCGCGACTCATTGAGTGGATTAGTGGCAACGTAGTCATTATCAAATCACATCTTTCTACCGATTACGCTGACGGCATGACTGAGCCTTATACCATTGAGAACGGTGCGCTCTTCTTTGAGGATTCCTCCATAGGCGCGGTAGAGCTTGAAATGACCGAGGACAGCATATTTACTGCCGCGGACGTATCAGGCTTCGGAAACATCGTAGGAATTAACAGCACAGTGAGAGGAAACAACAACAGTGGCACGGGTGTAGCAGCGGCGATTTTCGGTTCTGAAAACGATGGCGATGGCATTGAGATTTTAATTGCCGGCAACAGCAACAAAGGACGCGGTAAGCGGTCTGCAATTTTCGGTATGGATAATGTCGAAGGCGAGGACGGCGTGAGCGCGGCTAATTTCATCCGAGGTGTTAACAACACTGTAAACGGCTCCTACAATGATGTAAGCGGCAGCGACCATACCGTTGACGCTTATGTGAGTGGCGTTAGGGGCCATGCGAATAACGTAGACGGAAATTACCACGATGTAAGCGGAACGGGAAACGGTGTTAGTGGTAGTGGTAATAATGTTGGAGGAAAAGATAATAACGTAAGTGGACAAATTAACCGTGTAAGCGGAACGGGAAATAAAATATATAATCATTACTCCAATATTCTAAATGATGTTAGCGGCAGTGGTAATACTGTTATAAAGGGCAGTGGCAACCACGTAAAAGGGTCAGCGAATACCCTTAGAAGCGGCGATACTAACGATGTTAGTGGTATAGAAAACGATATTTCCGGAAGATGTACTTCTGTAGAGGGCTGGCAGAATACGCAGAGTGATGAAAACTCCTATGACAACCACATTGAGGGTGTCGGAAATAATATTGTCGGTGGTTCATACGGGCACATCGAGGGAAGTAATAACAAGTCCAACAGCCACGGTTGTCACGTTCAAGGCTACCTGAATGAGTGCTACGGCAAGTATCAGCACGTAGGCGGTGTATTCGCCGAGATTGACTATGACAACAAATATGCTGAAATCATAGGCTGCGGTGATGTCACTCCGGGTACGGGGGCGAGAAAGAATATTCGTACTCTCGATTGGGAGGGTAATGCTTGCTATGCAGGTGACGTAAAGGCGACCGGTTTCACTCTCACCAACGGCGACCAAATAATCACCAAAACATATCTTGAAGAAAACTATTCGGGTGGCGGAGCATCCGGCGAGAGCGGTACGTTTGATTGGGTGTTCACCGGGGGTGATGGCTCAGGAACTGCGAGCACCAAGGCAACGTATAACACGATACCGTTGGCTGACGGAAAAACGTTGGTGCAATGCTGTACTCCTGCTATAGAAGGCGGTGGTAAACAAATGACTGCTACGTTACCGTTCATTCCTGCTGCCGGTTATACACTTCAAATACCTTTTACCGATTCTGATGCGAACCTCTATTATTTGTTAATAGATTATAGTTCCTATACTAATATGCCTGTATATGCGCTATACGTTAATGTTGGTTCTTCGAACTATGTCGCATGGACACGACTTAAGGCGCCTTATATACCAGCATTACAATTCTCATACGTAGCCGAATAAAGGAGGAATAAAACCATGGCAACACTTGAAACATATGAAAAAATCTCACTTGACAGAATGACTGAAAAATCGGTGAGTGTTCTAATTCAGACCTTTGCCGTTATCAACGGCACGGAAACGCTGCTTAACAATCACAGACGAGCTTTCACCAACGATTCTGACGGGATAGCGGCTATCTCCGAATACTTACCTGAGCCGTATTTATCGGCGGTGATGGCAGTATGGGGCGATACTGCTGTTGCCGCTGAAGAAGAGCAGGACGATGCTGAGGCGTCTTCGACAGAAGCAGAAGGAAGCGAGGAATCGCAGTGATGGAGCAAATCAAAGAAATCATACTCGGCGCATCCGCCCTCATCGGCGGACTTGCTGTCATAGGCGGCGCGCTGTTTGGGGTTATCAAGTGGTTTCTTACCCAGGAGAAGCAGACGAAGGACATAAAAGAGGTACGCTGTCTTCATGAGGCGGACATGGCGGCTCTTAATGAGGAGCTTTGTATGCTGTCCTATGCGATGCTTGCGGCTCTTGACGGACTCAAACAGCAGGGATGCAACGGCGAGGTTACAAAGGCACACGAGAAACTCGAAAAACATATTAATAAAAAAGCTCACGGGCAGACCGGGAGATAGAAAGGAGCAAACATGAAAGGAATTGATGTTTACACCGGCACGGGTAATATTGATTGGGGTAAGGTGGTAGCAGGCGGATATGAGTTTGCCATGGTAAAGGCAACACAGGGACGCGGTGAGGGTACACTCACCAAGCATCTGCGAAAATTCACTGACTCGAAGTTTAAGAAAAACATTGTGAGTGCTTCCGATGCCGGTCTTGCCCTTGGCACTTACCACTATATGACAGCGAGAAGCGAGAAAGAGGCGAGAGAGGAAGCGGAGTACTTCTGCAAAGCTATCGCTCCATACCGTGACCGAATACTCTTGTGGGCGGCGGTCGATGTGGAGAGTACCCCATATCTCGGTGACCTCGACAAATGGACGCTTGCAAAGGCTGCACGAGAGTTCATGAACACGGTCAGGGCGAACGGTTTCAAGCCGATGCTTTATACGAATCCCAATTATCTTAAGTACAAGCTCCCTACGGGCGAGTTTGACCGTGACGAGATATGGCTTGCCCATTACGGGGTTAAGAAACCCATGAGCGTACCGAACACCCGCATATGGCAGTACGATGCCGGCACTGTTCCGGGCGTAAAGGTAGACTGCGACAGAAACGTGGGCTATTTCAGCCCCGCACTTCCTGCCATTGCAAGGTTACATAAGAAGGGCGTTATCAATACGCCGCTGTACTGGGCAGAGCACTACGACGATCTGGAATATCTTCCGGAGCTGATTATCAAGAGCGAGAGCAAGATTATTAAAGCCGGAGCACCCTGCAAGACGCTCACAGAGGCGTTAGGACGGCTTTCTGCGGTGGGGGCGGTAAATACCCCTGCATATTGGGAAATCGGTGCTTACAAGGTTGATTTCTTGCCTGAGTTTATATGTAAGCTGGGAGGCTCGGTATGAGATGGTTAAAAAGGCTTGTACAGTCGGTACTCATCTATATGGCGGTATGCTTCCCTCTTATAGTTACGCTTCAAGCGTTGACCGGATATGACTTCACAGCGGCTTATGTGGCACTTGGCAGCATGGGCGGAGTGGAGCTTGCCTTGTCTGCTATTATCAAAATTATCGAAGCGAAAGAAGAAAATAAGATATCTGAAAAGGAGATACAAAAGTTATGAAAGTCATTACTTTTATCATTAACCACTGGGACATCATCACGCTGTCTGTTGCGGCTATTGCGGCGGTAGTGTATGCGATTTTCAAAGGCAATAAATCCATTGTAATGATGATGCTTGACGCTCTTGTTACTGAAGCGGAGAGGGCATACGGCGGCGGTACGGGAACACTGAAGCTTGCCTCTGTTATTACAGAGATTTACCCGAAGTTACCTGCTATCATTAAGACATTCATATCTGCGAAGACTTTGCGGAAATGGGTAGAAGATGCTCTCAAAGCAGCCAAAAAGAAATGGGAGCAGAACAAGAACCTTAAGGCATACATAGAGCTCGGTGAACAGGGCGGTACGGAGAATTTAAGCGAATAGAGTCCTCGTGAAACGACTTGCTATCTTTTACAAATAATTTTCTAAAGGAGTTGAAAACAACATGGCGTACAATCCATATTCCGCGGTAGAGGCGATATACAACTACAAGAAACAGTGGGACGAAGGCAACCAGGCAGGCGATGAAGCCAAAAAGAAGGATGCCGCTGACAGAGCCAAGGCGTACTATGAACAGTTAAGAGGCAATGGCTACGCTGACGTGGCGGAGGCTCTTTCGGCATCAAACTACGCCCAGTCGAAAGCGATTCGTGACAAATGGGCAAAGATGGGTAAAACCTCAGCGAATGATTATCTGCGGTCATTGGGCGGAGCAAAAGGGATGTCGCAAAGCGATATAGACAAGCTTATTACAGTGGATGAACTGACAGGAGAACTGTCATTTGGCGGCAAAAAAATAGGCACTCCGGACAGTGTGGTTGACGGTGTTTCGTATTGGTCGGACACTTCCGTTCTCGATAATGCCTTTAGTGACTATGTTAGCCGCGCCGGAGTTACTCCCTCGTCCGTGAATTCTACGGAAGTCAAAGACAAAATAAACGACCTCTGGGGAACGCAGAAGAATGACCGTGAAATGATGACGGGTAAATATAACACGCTTGAGTCATACAATTACGACCACAATCCTTACGAGGACGAAATCGGAAAATCCATCATGGAAGACTACAAATGGCAGGGACAGCGTGCGAGCGAAAGCGAAGTTGCAAGTGGCGCCGGGGACAATGGCGGAAACATTGACAGCTTTGCTGCAGCCAACGCCGCTCGTCAGCAGGTGGCATTTACGAATGCGGGTAAGCAGGCTGTGTTAAATGACTTTAACACAAGAATTGCAAATGCCAGAAGTATTCTTTCAGACATGGGTGTGTATCTCCAAAATCAAGACATCAATATGCAGAATACCATTCAAATTCAGCAGGATGAGGCGCAGCGGCAGTTTGATAATGACGAAACGGCGAAAAATAATGAAACAACAAGACTTTCAGAACAAGCAGCTGTTTCCGGGGTTACTCCTGCAGAGTGGACTATTAAAAATGATGCGTTCCTTAAGAACTTTGTTGATGAAAATGGGAAGCTCAAAACCGAATACATCAATACGGACTTCCAGGCACTTATTAACAAGGCGAAAGCCGAAGGTAATACCGAGCTTGCAAATAAATATGCTATACTCCGTGGCTTGAAGATTTTCGGTAATTTCGCTGAATACGGTAAATACCTGAACGAAGGTGATGTAGCGTATGTTCAGCCGCAGAAGACCGAGGCTGCAAGGCAGTTTGATGAAAATATCGCCCTTTCTGACCGTACTTTGACGGCAGAGCCCGTCGAGTATAAGCCAACTTTGACGGCAACGCAAGCACTTGCGGCTGTGAAGTCCGGAAACGTAACAGACGAAACTATAGCCGCCTACAATTATTACTATGGTGGCGGTTACACAGTGAATAATCCTCCGAGGTTTGATGACGTGGGCAATCTTGTTAAAATAGATCCTGCGGCGGAAGCAGCTAAAGCCGTGAGCACATTCAAGAGTTCGGTTTTGGCAAAAGATGAATTTTTGAGGCGCGGAGGCAAGGTAAATAAACAGAGTTACAAGGCCTACGACGATTACATCATGTCTACAGCTGAAGAGTGGTATTTCAACGGTAACCTTTCGGAAGACGCGTTTGCAGATGTTATAATAAGCTACGGCTTGGGAGATCGTTATGGCGAATAGAGATGACATCAAAAACAAGCTTCGTGAGAGAGCATCCACAGGTGGAGCTGCTAAAGAGGCTATAAAGAACAGACTCCGCGAGAGATCGGCAGAAAGAACTGTATTTGGGGGAACCGCATCAGCCGACAAAGATGCTGTAAAAGCGAAACTCGCCGAAAGAACAAACGAACGCCGTAAGCGCAATCTTTACGGAACACTCTATAATGCCAGCCTCGCAAAAGATCAGCAGAGTGGGGAGCTGTCGCAGCGTACCCACTCATTGGCTATGAAGGCGTTTGAGCCGTCTGATAACCCCTTCGATATAAATTACCAAGTGGCGAAATCGAAAAATGAGACTGCCAAGGCGTTAGGGGAGCGTATTGCCGAAGAAACTGCCAAAAAAACTGCGAATGAAACGAGACTGCTTTCGTACGACACGGCAGAGGCTAAAACAAGCCTCAACAATATGCAAGCTTTGCTTGATAACGAGAGCGACATGAATCATTATATAGGTCTTACTTTGGATTTGTATAAATTGAAGCAGCAAATCGACGGTGTTGGGACTGACAAATCAAACACTAACAACCCCATTGGTCGGTATGGACTCCGTCCCAATGATTCTGCAAGCACGAGAGTTTCCAAAGTCGTGCAGAAACGCGACGCTTTACTCGCAAAATATGGGGTATCCGGTGTTGACGCCGATAATAACTTCTTTATACACCTTGTTCCGGTTGCGGATGCACATAAAGGCCGTTTTGAGGCTGACTACTCTGGTTCTGCTCTGCGAAAATACTACGACGAGAAGTATGAGGAATACCGCGAAGCCGTAGCTGCGCAGGCTCCCGTAAAGGCGAAAGCTGACCTGAAGTTCGACGAGGTTGCAAAATCCGGCAGTTCCCTCGCCAAGGACGTTGATGTGAAGTATATGGAAGACGAAGAAAAGGAAGTCATGTACTACTATTATGGCATGGGCGACACCGAAACCGCGCAGATATACTACGATTCGCTTTCGGACATACGTAAACTCCGTAAAGCGCGGGAGATGGCAGCCGAATATGACGATAAATGGTACGAGTTCGCACCAGTGTTGATGGCGAATGTGGAAGCTAGTGTTGTAGATACTGTACAGGGAGTCGGCAACCTTATAACGGGCAACGATGAAGAGATAGAGTATTCAGCCCGTGTTCTAGCTTCAGAAATTGCTCGTTCCAATGATGAAGGATGGAGGAAGGGAATAAACGACTTCGCAGCTATCACAGGCAGGATGCTTCCGGGCATCGGTGCATCAGTGGTCACAACTGTTGTAACGACTGCGCTGACGGGCAACCCAGGCATTGGAGCAGAAGCAGGCAAGGTCGTGGGTAACACTGTGCTAGGCTTGTCCTCCGCCGGCAGCG
>JAZNUF010000078.1:0-6024 GCA_045592185.1 Candidatus Flemingiibacterium sp. | reverse complement strand
CTACAAAAAAGGTGCGCCGTCCGAAAAAATCGGGCGGCGCGGCTTAATTATTCTTAACCTACGTTTTCGGGGGCAAAAGCTGCTTCTTCAGTCTTTTCAAGTTCGATGTTTCGATAACATTCCATTCCCGTTCCGGCAGGAATCAGCTTACCGATAATGACATTCTCCTTGAGTCCGAGAAGATTATCCACCTTACCCTTGATAGCAGCCTCCGTAAGAACCTTTGTGGTTTCCTGGAAGGACGCCGCGGAGAGGAAGGAATCGGTGAGAAGAGCCGCCTTGGTGATACCGAGAAGAACAGGAGAACCTGTTGCCAATCGAAGCTCCACTTCGCCATTGTCGATGCGCTTCTGAATCTCAGCGTTCTCAGCCTCAAGCTCAAGCAAATCAATTACCGAGCCTGCGAGAAGTGAAGTATCTCCGGCATCATCAACCCGTGTTTTACGAGTCATCTGACGGGCTATAACCTCAATATGCTTGTCATTAACCTCAACGGACTGCAAGCGGTAAACCTTTTGCACCTCACGGATAATGTAGTCGTAAGCGGCATCAAGTCCGTTGACACGAAGAATATCCGTAGGACAGATAGAGCCCTCGGTTAAAGGCTGACCTGCCTCTACCGTCTGACCGTCTTCGATTACGATACGAGTTCCGAAAGGAATGGGATATACGAAATCTTCCGCTTGGCCTCCGGCAGAAACAGTGATTGTTTTCATGCGCTTGTTTTCGGAAATACGCGCAACACCCGGTATTTCGGAAATAATCGCGGTCTTTTTGGGTCGGCGCGCCTCAAACAGCTCCTCAACTCGGGGAAGACCCTGAGTAATATCGGCTCCTGCAACACCTCCCGTATGGAAGGTACGCATGGTAAGCTGTGTACCCGGCTCACCGATGGACTGTGCGGCAATAATACCAACCGCTTCACCCACATTGACGGGCTTAGAAGAAGCAAGGTCTGAGCCGTAGCAATGAGCGCATACGCCATGTTTTGCTTTACATTCGAGAATCGTTCTGATAAGCACCTTTTCGATGCCTGCATTTACGATTGCATCAGCCAAATCATCGGTAATCATGTTATTGTCTTGTACAATAACCTCGCCGGTTTCGGGATGGATTACATCACCGATTACGAAGCGTCCGATAAGGCGGTCGCGCAGAGGCTCGATAACCTCGTTGCCGTCCATAATTTTGGATACCCAAATACCCTTGCGAGTACCGCAGTCTCTTTCGCGGACGATAACGTCCTGAGAAACGTCAACAAGACGGCGGGTAAGATATCCGGAGTCGGCTGTCTTAAGCGCCGTATCCGAAAGGGATTTACGCGCACCGCGGGCAGCAACGAAATATTCAAGGATATTAAGTCCTTCACGGAAGTTTGACTTAATAGGCATTTCCATGGTTTTACCGTTGGTTGCGAACATAAGTCCGCGCATACCGGCAAGCTGACGCATCTGAGTTAAGTTACCGCGGGCTCCCGAATCGCTCATCATCTTAATCGGGTTATAGCGGTCAAACTTAGCCTGGAGAGCATCTACCACGTCAGCGGTAGCTTTTTCCCAAATCTTTATAACGCTTCCGTAACGCTCATCCTCGGAAAGACGTCCGCGCTGGAAATGCTTCATCACGTCAAGCACCTGCTTTTCCGCATCGGCAACGATAGTGTACTTCTCATCGGGAATTGTCATGTCCGCAACAGAAATGGACAGAGAGGACTTTGTGGAATACTTAAAGCCCATGGATTTGATACTGTCAAGCACCTGTGCGGTGACAGACAGACCGTGCTTCTTTATGCAGCGGTCAATAATCTTACCAAGGTCTTTCTTCTTGGTCGGGAAAGCGATTTCAAGGTCAAGGAGCTTTGAGGGATCGCTTCTGTCAACGAATCCCAAGTCCTGAGGAATCTCACGGTTAAATATAAGACGACCAAGAGTGGCATCAATGATACCCGTATGAACAACTCCGTCAATTTCCTTGGTTACTCTCACTTTAATTGCCGCATGAATACCGAGAAGCTTATTTTCATAAGCCATTACAACCTCATCGAAGTCACGGAAAACGTGTCCCTCACCGGGCTCGCCCTGACGGTCGATGGTGAGATAATAAGAACCGAGAATCATGTCCTGGGACGGAACGGTTACAGAACGTCCGTCTGCAGGCTTCAAGAGGTTGTTAGCCGAAAGCATTAGGAAGCGAGCCTCAGCCTGCGCCTCCGCGGACAGCGGAACGTGTACAGGCATCTGGTCGCCGTCAAAGTCGGCGTTAAACGCGGTACATACAAGGGGATGAAGCTTAATTGCCCGTCCCTCAACGAGAATCGGCTCGAATGCCTGAATTGAAAGTCTGTGAAGTGTCGGCGCACGGTTCAAGAGAACGGGGTGTTCCTTGATTACATTTTCAAGAGCGTCCCAAACGGAAACGTCAACTCTTTCTACCTTCTTCTTAGCATCCTTGATATTGGTTGCCTTTTGAGTTTCCACAAGGCGCTTCATTACGAAAGGCTTGAACAGCTCCAGTGCCATTTCCTTAGGAAGACCGCACTGATAAATCTTAAGGTCAGGTCCTACGACAATAACCGAACGTCCCGAATAGTCAACACGCTTACCGAGAAGATTCTGACGGAAGCGTCCCTGCTTACCGCGAAGCATTTCGGAAAGGGATTTGAGAGGACGGTTGTTGGGGCCGGTTACGGGCTTGCCGCGGCGGCCGTTGTCGATAAGAGCATCAACCGCTTCCTGAAGCATACGCTTCTCGTTGCGGATGATGATTTCGGGAGCGAAAAGCTCCATGAGCCTTTTAAGGCGGTTATTTCTGTTTATAACTCTGCGGTAAAGGTCGTTTAAGTCGCTGGACGCAAACCGTCCGCCGTCAAGCTGTACCATAGCGCGGATATCCGGCGGAATAACCGGAATCACGTCAAGTATCATCCATTCGGGCTTATTGCCGGACTTGCGGAAAGCTTCCACAACCTCAAGACGCTTGATTATGCGGATTTTCTTCTGTCCCTGTGCACTCTCAAGCTCTGCATGAAGACTCTCGGAAAGAGCATTGATATCAAGCTCCGCAAGAAGCTCCTTAATCGCCTCTGCGCCCATGCCGACTCTGAACGCGTCAGCACCGTATTTTTCTATATTTTCCTGATACTCTCTCTCGCTGAGAAGCTGCATCTTCATAAGCTCGGTTGCGCCGGGATCAATTACGATGTAGCTTGCAAAATAAAGCACCTTTTCAAGAAGTCTTGGAGTTATGTCAAGGAGAAGTCCCATTCTTGAAGGAATGGCGCGGAAATACCAGATATGGGAAACGGGAGCCGCAAGCTCAATATGTCCCATTCTTTCGCGGCGCACCTTCTTTGTGGTGACCTCAACTCCGCACTTCTCACAGATTTTGCCCTTGTGACGTACACGTTTGTATTTTCCGCAAAGGCACTCCCAGTCCTTGGTAGGGCCAAAAATACGCTCGCAGAAAAGTCCCTCGCGCTCAGCTTTAAGGGTTCTGTAATTGATAGTCTCGGGCTTTTTTACCTCGCCGTGAGACCAGCTTCTTATCATTTCGGGAGAAGCAAGACCGATTTTGATTGAATCAAATACATTTCGTTCCATCAATTATATCTTCTCCTATCTTATTCTTCGTCATCGCCGAATTCCGCATCATCGAAATCAAGCGCCTCGTCATCCTCATCGAACAGGACGTCATCCTCGTCAAACTGTTCCTCGGTGAAGGATTCGCTGATCTCGTCCTCTTCGGCCACAGTTTCGCCAAGGTCGGAGCTTGATACATAATTCGGTACAAACTCGTCCTCATCCTCGCCAAGCTTTGCAAGCTCGATTTCGTTGCCGTCACGGTCAAGAACCTTGACGTCAAGTGCCAAGGACTGAAGCTCTTTAACAAGCACCTTGAAGGCCTCGGGAACACCCGGATTAGGTATATTCTGACCCTTAACGATTGCCTCGTAGGTCTTAACACGTCCCGTAACGTCATCGGACTTAACCGTAAGGATTTCCTGAAGAGTGTAGGCAGCACCGTATGCTTCAAGTGCCCAAACCTCCATCTCACCGAAACGCTGTCCGCCGAACTGCGCCTTACCACCCAGCGGCTGCTGAGTAACAAGACCGTAGGGGCCCGTTGAACGAGCATGAATCTTATCGTCAACAAGGTGATGAAGCTTCAAGTAGTACATAATTCCCACAGTAACGGGGTTATCGAAGGGCTCGCCGGTACGTCCGTCATAGAGTATGGTTTTTCCGTTTTCGTTCATACCTGCCATCTTAAGGCACTCGGCAATATCCTTTTCATTCGCGCCGTCAAACACGGGAGTCATAATCTTCCAGCCCAGCTTCTTTGCCGCGATACCGAGATGTACCTCGAGCACCTGACCGATATTCATTCGGGAAGGAACGCCCATGGGGTTAAGCACGATATCAAGAGGTGTGCCATCGGGCAAGAAAGGCATATCCTCGGGGGGAAGTATTCTGGAAACGACACCCTTGTTACCATGGCGGCCCGCCATCTTATCGCCCACGGAAATCTTACGCTTCTGGGCAATATATACGCGAACAACCTTGTTTACTCCGGGGGGAAGCTCATCAGAGTTTTCCCGTGAGAACACTTTAACGTCAATAACAACGCCGGATTCGCCGTGAGGCAATCTGAGAGATGTATCTCTTACTTCTCTCGCCTTTTCGCCGAAAATAGCACGGAGAAGGCGTTCCTCGGCGGTAAGCTCTGTTTCTCCCTTGGGCGTTACCTTACCAACGAGAATATCACCGGCTCTGACCTCAGTACCCTTGCGGATGATACCGTCAGGATTAAGGTCTTTGAGGGCATCCTCGCCCACGTTGGGAATTTCTCTTGTTATTTCCTCCGGGCCGAGCTTTGTATCTCTTGCCTCGTGGGAGTATTCTTCTATATGAACGGATGTATAAACGTCATCACGGACAAGGCGCTCATTAAGGAGTACCGCGTCCTCGTAGTTGTAGCCCTCCCAGGTCATGAAGCCGATAAGGGCGTTCTTACCGAGAGAAATTTCACCATTGCTGGTAGCGGGGCCGTCAGCAATAACCTGCTTTTCCTCAACGCGCTCGCCAAGGTCAACGATAGGCTTTTGGTTTACACAAGTACCCTGGTTTGAACGCTTGAATTTTATAAGATGGTAAACATCCTTTGTGCCGGCATCGGTGCGGATAACGATTTCGTCAGCGCAAACCTTTTCAACATAGCCTGCGTTTCTTGCGCAGATTACTACGCCGGAGTCAACCGCAGCCTTATATTCCATACCGGTGGCAACAATAGGCGCATCAGAAACCAGAAGCGGCACAGCCTGCTTCTGCATGTTTGAACCCATAAGTGCACGGGAGTTGTCATCGTTTTCAAGGAACGGAATGGACGCAGTAGCAACGGACACAACCATCTTCGGGGAAACGTCCATGTAATCCGCTTCCGCAGCATCAAATTCGATGATTTCGTTTCTGCGGCGACCGGAAATACGCTTGTTAACAAAGCGATTGTTTTCGTCAAGAGGCTCGTTTGCCTGCGCAACGGTGTAATTGTCCTCTACGTCAGCAGTCATGTATTCAACCTCATCGGTTACAACGCCCGTTGCCTTGTCAATTTTTCTGTAAGGCGCTTCAATGAAGCCGTACTTGTTTATTTTCGCATAGGTTGAAAGGTAGGAAATAAGACCGATGTTGGGTCCTTCAGGAGTTTCGATAGGGCACATACGTCCATAGTGGGTGTAGTGAACGTCACGAACCTCAAAGGATGCACGGTCACGGGACAGACCGCCCGGGCCGAGAGCCGAAAGACGGCGTTTGTGAGTAAGCTCGGCAAGAGGGTTGTTCTGGTCCATAAATTGGGACAGAGGAGATGAACCGAAGAACTCGCGGATTGCTGTTACAACGGGTCTGATATTTATAAGAGTATTGGGGGTAAGGGTTTCCGCATCCTGGGAGGTCATGCGCTCCTTAACAGTCTTGTCCATACGGGAGAAACCGATTCGCATCTGATTCTGCAAAAGCTCGCCCACAG
>JAZNUF010000077.1:0-4141 GCA_045592185.1 Candidatus Flemingiibacterium sp. | reverse complement strand
GTGATTTAAGTGTTTAAGACCCTCAGAAACGCATTCGCGCAGCCTGATCTTCGCAAGAAACTGCTTTTTGTACTCTTTATAGTACTCGTTTACAGAATTGGTTCCGCAATTCCGGTACCGTTCCTCAGTGCTGATGTGGTTAACATCTTCAGCCAATCAAGCGGTACAGTATTTGAGTATATGGCACTTGTATCGGGCTCGGCATTTTCTCAGGCAAAGCTCTTTGCACTTTCCATCTCGCCCTATATCAACGCGTCCATTATTATGCAGCTTCTCTGCACGGCTATCCCCGCGCTTGAGAATATGTCTAAAGATGAGGACGGCAGAAAAAAGGTTAATCAGATTACCCGTGTCGTAACTGTAGCTATTGCTCTTGTTACTTCCTACGGTTATTATGCTTATCTGAAGAGTGCCGGATTCCTCATCGACAACGGCGTTTTCGCCGGAATCGTAATTATTGCTTGCTACACTGCGGGTTCATCCCTCATTATGTGGCTTGGTGAGCAGATCAACGAAAACGGTATCGGCAACGGTATTTCCATAATTCTCTTCGTAAACATCGTTTCCGGACTTCCTTCTACAGTAGTTTCTCTCGGACAGCAGATTGCTACTCTTGATGTTATTTCTATTGTTTCGGCAGTTCTGACCGTTGTTATTGTTGCAGCTATGGTTGTTTTCGTAATCTTTATTACCAATTCCGAAAGACGTCTTCAGGTACAGTACGCTAAGAGAGTTGTTGGCCGTAAGATGTACGGCGGTCAGAGTTCCACTCTTCCGCTTAAGTTAAATATGGCAGGCGTTATGCCGGTAATCTTCGCTAACTCTATTTTAGCACTCCCTGCAACTATTGCAATGTTCTTCCCGACCCCGGAGGAGGGAACATTCTGGTATGGATTCCAGCAGTTGTTCTCACATACCTCTTGGCTCTATGCGGCATTGTTCCTTGTGTTCATTATCGCATTCTCTTACTTCTATATAGCGATTTCCTTTAATCCTATTGAAGTATCCAACAACCTCAAGAAGCAAGGCGGCTTCATCCCGGGTATTCGTCCCGGTAAGCCTACCGCGGATTATATCACGAAAATACTCAATAAGGTTACACTTATGGGAGCGTTTTTCCTTGCTATAATCGCTGTGCTTCCCCTTGTTGTTAATATTATTGCTCAGGGTAACCTTGGCAGAGTTGCATTCATGGGAACATCGGTTATTATTATAGTCGGTGTTGCTCTTGAAACCTACAAGGAAATTGAGGCTCAGTTGACAATGCGTCATTACAAGGGCTTTCTTGAATAAGCAATAATTCGTTCTTGCCCTTATAAAGAGCTTCTCTTTCTAAGGGCGGAGCGAGTGGCTCGAATCATAATGGAGAATGATTTTATGAAAATGATTTTCTTAGGTGCTCCCGGTGCCGGTAAAGGCACTCAGGCTGAGATTGTTTCCGAAAAATATGCGATTCCGACCATTTCGACCGGCGCTATTATAAGAGAAGCAATTAAAAATCAGACCGAAATGGGCAAAGCAGCTAAACAGTTCACCGAAAACGGTGCGCTTGTTCCCGATGACGTGGTCATCGGAATCATCAAGGAAAGACTTTCCATGGATGATTGCAAGGACGGATTTATCCTCGATGGGTTCCCGAGAACGGTGCCTCAGGCAGATGCTCTTGAGGAAATGGGAATCGAAATTGACCTTGTTGTCAATATATTCGTTCCCGATGAAAAGATTGTCGAGAGAATGTCCGGCAGACGTGCTTGTGCTAAATGCGGTGCGTCTTACCATACAAGCTTTAATCCATCGAAGGACGGAGTTCATTGCGATAAGTGCGGCGAAGCACTTTCCATCCGCAAGGATGATGCTCCCGAGGTGGTTAAGAGCAGACTTCAGACCTATCACGAGCAGACTCAGCCCCTTGAAGCTTTTTACGAAAAGCGCGGCAAGCTTGCTACGGTTATCGGTCAGGAAAAGGTCGAAGATACAACAGCTTTAACTCTCGCGCTCATTGCCGAGAAGAAGCAGGGTAAATAAAAACTCATGATATCGGTAAAAAATAAGGCTCAGCTTATGCTGATGAAGCAAGCAGGTCGAATTACGGGCGAGGCACTTGCTCTCGCGGGAGAATCGTTAAAGCCCGGTATGACTACCAAACAGCTTGATACGATTATCCGCCACCACATCGAAAGAAGCGGCGCAAAGCCTTCCTTTCTCGGTTACGGCGGATTCCCCGGAAGCGCGTGCATCAGTATAAACAATGAGGTCATACACGGTATCCCCTCGGATAGAGTGATTGAAGAGGGCGACATAGTAAAGGTCGATGTGGGAGCCTATTATAAAGGGTTTCACGGAGATTCGGCAAACACCTTTGCTATTGGCAAGGTGAGCGATGAAGCTATGAAGCTCATTGAAGTCACGAAGGAAAGCTTTTGGAAGGGTATTGCCGAAGCCAAGCCGGGAAATCGGATAGGCGACATCGGATACGCAATCCAAAGCTATGTCGAGGAAAACGGATTCTCTGTTGTCAGAAAGTATATCGGTCACGGGGTTGGTGAAGAGCTTCATGAATCGCCGGATGTACCGAACTTTGGGACACGGGGACGCGGAGTTCGACTCTGTGCCGGAATGACCATCGCTGTTGAACCAATGGTTAACATAGGTTCGCCCGAGGTTTCCGAAACAAAGGATAAGTGGACTGTTGTTACCGCGGACGGCTCGCTGTCGGCTCATTACGAGCATTCGATTGCCATAACCGATGACGGTGTGATAGTTTTAACACAGATTGATTAACCTTTAATATTATCAAGGAGGGATTATTCTGCCTAAGGATGACGTTGTAGAATTCGAGGGTACGGTTATTGAGGCTCTGCCCAACGCCGTATTCAAGGTTGAGCTTCCTAACAAGCATATAATTACTGCTCATATTTCGGGAAAGCTCAGAATGAACTATATTAAAATTCTCCCTGGCGATAAGGTTACGGTAGAGGTTACCGTTTATGACCTTACCAAGGGAAGAATAACATGGCGAGCAAAATAAGTTGCCGTCAAACGTAAGCATAAGACACATAACTGTGAGAAAGGCATGGTAACACAATGAAAGTAAAACCATCCGTTAAGAAGATTTGCGAAAAGTGCAAAATCATCAAAAGACATGGTCGTGTCATGGTCATCTGCGAGAATCCTAAGCACAAGCAGAGACAAGGCTAAACCACAAGGATTTAATTAACCATTAAAAAAGGGGTGAATTAACGAATGGCACGTATTGCCGGTGTTGATATTCCGAACCAGAAGAGAATTGAAATTGCTCTCACATATATCTATGGTATCGGATTAAAGAGCGCTAGGGACATTCTGGCTACTACCGGAATTGATCCTAACAAGCGCGCAAAGGACCTTACCGAAGAAGATACCGCTAAGTTAAGAGAAGAGATTGAAAAGAACTATCACGTAGAGGGCGACCTCCGCCGTGATGTTGCTCTTGACATCAAGCGTATGATCGAAATCAACTGCTACCGCGGTATCAGACACAGAAAAGGTCTTCCTGTAAGAGGTCAGAGAACCAAGACCAATGCGAGAACCAGAAAAGGTCCCGCAAAGACTATCGCAAATAAGAAGAAGTAAGGAGTGAACTAAGATGGCAAAAGCAGCTGCTAAGAAGGTTATTAAAAAGCGTCGTGAGCGCAAAAACATCGAAAAAGGTGCAGCTCATATTCGCGCAACCTTCAATAACACTATCGTTACCATTACCGATGTAGCGGGCAACGCTGTATCGTGGGCATCCGCCGGCGAGCTTGGATTCAAGGGTTCCAGAAAATCCACTCCTTACGCTGCTCAGATGGCTTCCGAAACCGCAGCTAAAGCGGCTATGGAACACGGTATGAAAACCGTAGAGGTTTATGTTAAGGGTCCCGGCGCAGGTCGTGAATCTGCAATTCGCGCACTTCAGGCAACCGGGCTTGACAACAGCCTTATTAAGGACGTAACTCCCATTCCTCATAATGGCTGCCGACCTCCCAAGCGCAGAAGAGTTTAATCAGAAGGAGGATTAAAAGATTATGGCAAAGAATAATCAACCTATTGCAAAGCGTTGCAAGGCACTCGGTCTTTCTCCCGCAGTTCTTGGCTACGACAAGAAGACCACAACCCGCAA
>JAZNUF010000076.1:0-3110 GCA_045592185.1 Candidatus Flemingiibacterium sp. | reverse complement strand
ATTAACATCCTCTCACGCTGCAGCCAATCACCCGTCACCATAACAATACCTCCGCTTTCAAGATCATGATACAATAATTATACCGCGTTGGGCGCCGCTTGTCAATAGCAGTGTCGGCATTCTTATATTTCCCTTAATGATAATAAAATTTTCCGAATCGGTGAAAAATTTTTATAAGATATCCGCCGTTTAAATTGATTCCACCACTTGATTTTTTCGGGAATGTGTGCTATACTAAATTCATTAAAGTACAACATGGAGATTGTTATGAAAGAAAATTATCATACTCATACGATTCGCTGCCGTCACGCTTCCGGAACGGAGAGAGAATATATTGAAACCGCCATATCACGAGGAATAAGGGTACTCGGCTTTTCCGACCACAGTCCGCAGATATTTCCCGGGGAATATTATTCGGGCTTCAGAATGCGTCCTGAGGAAGCAGATGAATATTGTCGCACCCTCTCAGCTCTCAGAGAAGAATACCATCGGGATATTGATATAAAAATAGGCTTTGAGGCAGAATACTACCCTGAAGTTTTCGAAAAGCTGATTAAGTTTTTAAAACCCTACGGAATTGATTACCTCATTTTGGGGCAGCATTATATTGACAATGAATATGACACCGGCCACGGCTCATATTCTCGCGGAAACGATGAAGCGGCCCTTGAAAAATATGTTAACCAATGTCTTGAAGGATTGTCCACCGGAAGCTTTACCTATCTCGCCCATCCCGATATGTTCATTTATACTGAAGATGATGAAGTTTACGACCGTCATTTCCGCAGACTTTGCGAAGGGGCTAAGAAACTTAATATTCCTCTGGAAATAAATTTCTTAGGTCTTGGCACGGGACGCTCGTATCCATCCGAAAAATTCTTTGCAATAGCAAAAGAGGTTGGAAACGATTTCATTTTCGGAGCAGATGCCCATGCTCCGCAGGATGTTTGCAAGCCGGAAGCCCTTGCGCTGGCAAATCAGTTTGCCGCAAAGCTCGGCATTACACCTCTGAAAACAGTATCACTGCGTAAAATATAGACCTACACCGCCCATCCTGAACGGATGGGCATTTTTATGTATAAATCCTACTATAATAATTGACATTATGTCAATAATGTGCTATAATGAAATGATACAGATAAATTATATAAGGGGGGATAGATGTGTGCGCAAAGCCTAAAAATTTAAAGGATATCGACAGCTTTTGGGACTTAAATTCGTTGCTTCCGAAAAAGCGTCCCGTTTTCCCCACTTATGGAGCTACCAATACAGATACGGCGGAAATATCCGTGGATTCTGATTCCACGGTGCAGGCAGGTGCGCCGATACCGCAAAGAAACGACTGTCCGCACTTGTCGGGACGCGAGCAGGCACGGCGTCTAAATGAGCTCCCAATACGCAAAAGAGCAGAAGAATACCGTTCCAAGCCCCTTGACCCTTATCTTATATACAAGCCGGAAAGCAAGCTTATTAAGCTTGTGGAGGTTTCTGCATGGAGTACAAGATTTAATTTCTACGAAAAGTTTTTAACCGATGCGAAAAATCTTTGGAATCGTACCGCTGAAAAAACGGAGCATACGCCTTTCTTCTCTTATCTGCCGCAGTACAGCCAACTGAGCTATTCACAGATGAAATGGTATTTGTGGTGGCGAGAAAATGTTCGAAATTCAGTATATTTAAAGTGCGATTATTGCTATATTCTTCTCTACATTTACGAAATTTTGAATTGCACCGAAGAGCTTGAGCCGAGAATGGGCTTAGAGCAGCTTTGCAATATCTGGCTCAATTACCGCACAGATTATAAAAGGCTCGACAGATATATGTGCGAATGGCTGTGTGATTTTTGCCTTATTCATAAGCTCCCCTGCCCAACATTAAAGCTTCGTCCCATTCTAAGCCACATCACGGAGCTTGCCACATTAAAAGAGTTTTATATGGATTTTTCGGATTCTGTAGGTCTTGCTGAAACCATCGTATCTTGCACATCAACCTATGATTGGCGAAAAAGCCGTTATATCACCGAGGAAAACAGAGAAATTTTCTCAAAGCATATAAACGGCGCGGCAAAAGCAGTGGCGGCACAACTTTTATCAGAAAGCGACCAAAAAAATTTGTTCGGCACAGATTTTCGTGTAAATCGCACCTCTTACGAATCCGCCTTGTGTGTATACAGCGCAAAACGCTCTATTACCGTAGAATACACGTCATATTCCCGTTCTCCGAAATTCCGATTTATGGCAACGGACATTGTAAAGTACAGCGAAAATCGCATCCGCACCCACCTCGGTATTCGTCCCAGACTTAAAACGGACGGGTTAAATGATTTTATAAAGCAGCAGCTTGACCTATATTTTGAAAAGGAACTGCCGCCGATGCCCAAGCCTTCAAGAAAACGTGAAGACCAGTTTGTCGAAAACCCTTATGAACATCTCTACGAGCCCACCTCTTCCTCCTTTTCCCTCAAAAGAGCCTTGGAAATTGAGGAAAAATCATGGAACACCACAGAGCTTTTGGTTGATAGCTTAACCGATGCCGAGCCTGAATCTCAGAAGCCATCGGAAATCCCCGTGAAAGCGGAAAAGTCGGAGGAATATACGGACGAGTTTGAAGCCCTCATTAATTCTCTCGATGAAGTGAGCATAAAGCTTCTTGGGACTCTGGCTACAGAGGACTTAAATACTTCGGCGGAAATAACAAACCTCAGAAGTATTTCGACAGATGCACTGGTCAATAAAATAAACGAGTCCGCCTACGATGAAATAGGCGATGTAATAATAGAATTGGTTGAAGACGGCTACAGGCTCGTCCCCGACTATAAAGGAGAAATTTCAAAATGGCTGAAATGAGCAAAAAAATTCCAAAACGAATCCTTTCAGGACTTCTGTCGTCCATATCTGCCGGAGTTGTTCCCCGTATGGGTGCACCCTATATTGCCATCGGCAGAAACGAAGAAATAGAGGCTCTCCTCTCAGACCTTGAAGCGGTCAGTGACGGAGGAGCGTCCATGCGCTTGATAATCGGAAAATACGGAAGGGGGAAAAGTTTGCTCATTCAGCTTGTTCGTGGCTTTGCGCTCGAGGGGGGCTTTATCTGCGCTGATGCGGATTTGT
>JAZNUF010000075.1:0-8722 GCA_045592185.1 Candidatus Flemingiibacterium sp. | reverse complement strand
CTTCAACCTTACCTACCAGGTCAGCACCTACGTCAGCGGCTTTGGTGAATATACCGCCGCCGACACGGGCGAAAAGTGCCATTGAGGATGCACCCATTCCGAAAGTAAGCATGGCTGACGTAACATCCTCATTTGAAAGCTGAAACACGAATTTCAGCAGGAAAAACCAAAATGAAATATCAAGAAGGCCCAGACCGACAACGGTAAAGCCCATAACGCTTCCCGCTGAAAAGGCAACTCTCAAGCCTCGGTTCAGCCCCTCGCGGCAAGCATTTGCGGTTCTTGAATTAGAATACGTGGCGATTTTCATTCCAACAAAGCCTGAAAGGGCAGAGAACAATCCGCCTGTCAGAAAGGCAAAGGGAACATATGGCTCAAGAAAATTTGTAAACGCCATAATTGCAAGCAGAACGAACACTATAGCGAAGAAAACGGCAACCACCTTATATTGACGCTTAAGATAAGCATTTGCGCCTTTGCGAATAGAGGCTGAAATTTTCTTCATCAAATCTGTTCCCTCTGAGAATTTCATAACCCTGCGAGCAGTCAATACAGCGTAAACAACCGCTAAAACCGCACACGCAAAGGTAGTTAAGATTAATAATTTGTCCATTGCCGACTGTCCTCCCGAATTTTAAATTTTTGTTTTTGGGTGAAAATGTTAAAAAATTGGCAATCTCACAATCCCCCCATAAATCGGGAAATCGAAGATATGCTGCCATATCTTCGATTTCATCTATTATGTACAAGTATGAGTATGTACAAGTATGAGTTGACCTTCGATGCTGTGATGTTCATTGCTTATACAAGAAACGGCAGAGTGTTAATAGCGTAGACATTTCCTGTATGGTTTATACATTATATCATGTTTTTTTTAACATGTCAATAGGCAATTAGCAATTTAATTCACAAAAATATTTTTATTCATCGTCATTGTTTTGCCATATGGATGACCTTGGTCTGTTATAGGGCTGATTATGGGGGCCGTTCTGCTGAATTGCTCTCATTCTCAGTTGTTCCCGTCTGCGGCGGTTCATTTCCTCCCGTCTGCGGCGGCGTATATACTGCGCGCGCAGATAAAGAATCACATATCCTACAACGGCTATTCCGATAATGACGAGTATGAATATAAACAGTCCGCCAATAAATGATATTCCGCCTTTTGTGTGCAGGACAACATTTTCAAGCCATATGCCGTAGTTACCCTCGGCAGGTTCGCGGTCGTTTACATTTATCCAAAGTTTCAAAAGGTCAATGTCGCCCTCGGATACCTTAACAAGCTCATCGATTTTGAAGCTTATATCTTGCCATTCGTTGGGCTTTACCTGAACGGTTCCTTCAAAAACAGCGGTATCTGATTGGCTGTCACCGTTTTTTTGAAGCCTTAGCATCACGTTGATATTTGACACCTCAACGGGTGCCTCCACCATGACGCGCAGAGTTATATAACGGGCATTCTTAAATGCCGAGGTGTTCTCCATGTTGTTTTCTATGCCCTTATATTCAGTGGGGATATCTGTAACTCTGGCGTAAAGCATAGTTCCCGAGCCATCGCTGAGGGGGCGAAGTTCCACATATTCCGTGCCATCGGAGGGGTAGAAGTTGCAAAGCTTGCCGGCGGTAAGGTCAAAAAGTACCTCATCCTTGTAGCCCTTTTTTAATTCCGAGGATGAAACGGATGATTCGGAAATAAGGGTACGGTCGTCAAAAATCTTATATTTAACTTTTTCAGAAAGGAACATATGGAAGGCTTCGCTTCCTACCGTCTGTTTCACAAAGGCGGTTGCCTCCTCACTTCTTGAGGTATCAATAAGTGAAAATACATTATATATTGGTTTTTTTGCGGATGGGGTGGGATTTTCGCCATCTGCGCTTGTCCATAGTCCGTAATTGTATGCTTCTCCGGGAACGTCTACGTGGCGATTGTATATGAAGGCATCAATATCCTCATTTTGGTCGGCAGTGTAATATGCTAACGCATATGCCGCCGCTTGCATGGTCATGGATGTATCGTCATCCGGCGAGCCGGGAACGGCAAATTCGCCTACAATAACGCTTCGGGTTTCACCCTCAAAAAGGAAGTTCTTATCATTTACATATTCGGTTAATATACCGATGTTTTTCATGGTGACGTATTCTGTTGAAATATCATCCTTAGCGGCACTGTCGTTCCAATAATCTATTAAACCCGCATCGGAAGGGTAGGGATTTATTGAAATACCCCACGGGATATCGCCGGAGCTCTTTATCAAACTGTTTAAGCTGTCGAGAAAATCCTTTGCCGCAATACCTTTTTCGCCGTTGCTGACTGCGAAGCCGTTGCCAAGAGAAACGTAAATTATTCCATTGGCGTAATGAGAACGCATGGCAGTATCAGCTACCCGGAGAGCTGAGGCGTAAGACTCAACGTAATCCTCCGGCAAGCAGCTGCCGAAGTCGTTCAATTTGCCTCCGGAGTTCACTTCAAAGCCGAGAATAATCGCCGGAACAAAGCCGTAGGTGTGACCGGCGGTGGTGTATCTTTCACATATGTAATCCATGAAAGCAGCGTAAAGATTCATGGATGCTTCCGAGTGGGTATTTAAGGCATAGTAGGTTGATTCTGAGGATATACCGTCACAGTACAGGCTTAAAATACTTTCGTGATAATCAGCCTTTGGTGCGGTCAGCAGAATGTTAAAATAAACATTTATCCCAGCCTCTGTGTAGGTTCTTACCAGATGGTCGAGCACAAGAAGCTTGCTTTCGTTGATATAATAGGTTCTTCCGCCAAACACAAATGAGGTTGCACCGTCCGTCATTTCTCCAAACATATACTCATTAATCGGAATGTCAATGACAGTGTGCTGAACGCCGAGAAGCTGTGCATCGGAGAAGGACTGAATTTTCAAGCCTTTTTTAGAGCTTCCCGTAGGGAAAGGCTCACTATTTTTGGCATAGCTTGAAAAGTTGTCTACGGAGTGTACGGGGGAGATGATGGTGTATTCTCCATTCGCGGATTTTTCAGCCACGGCAAACTTGGAATAAAGTCTGTTTGAATTACCGCTTTCAAAAGGAATTTTTACTGTGATTTTACTGCTTGTTTTGAAGTCCGCTATTGGCTCAAGGGCGCTTATGTCATCGGTGGATTCATGGGGATTAAACTCAAAAAGATACAATGACGAGGATTTGTTTTCTTTCACGTATTCTTTTGACAGAGCAATTTCAACGGTAAGCTCTGTCTGTGCTTTGTTTAATGTTATTGATGAGATGATGTTCTCATTTTCGGCGGCACTGACAGACAAAATCATTGACAGAGCGAGAATTAAGGTCAGAACTGAAATTGCGGTCATGTATGTGATTCTTCTCAGGCTTAAGGCAGTATTTTTCATATATATCCCCCAAGGCAGTAAATTTAATATGGAGCAATGCTTTATAAAAACAGAACGGCTGAAAGCCGATATACTCTCTATATATAATATCATAATAATCGACAAAAATCAATCTTTTTTTATTAAAAATACAAAAATGGAGCAGGAATCACAATATTTTTAAGGTAAATTGATGTTTTTTCTTTTCAAATTCGGAATTTATCCTCCAAGGTTAAAACTTTAATCACGCCCTCTTGATTTTTTACTTAGGATATGCTATACTGATAGAATATACAGAAGCTTTTCTTTCGGAAGGAGCGATTTATAAAGTATGCTTTTTGGAAAACATATAAATAGGTATTACCTCAAATATGCCCCTGCACTCATTTTTGGTATCATTGCTCTTATTGCGGTTGATTATTTTCAGCTTATAATACCCGAGCTTTATAAGATGGTCATTAACGGAATGAACTACGGCGTTGTTGAGCTTAAGGGCGAAACTGCTGTTTTTGATATGAATTTTCTCCTTGATAAAATTTGTCTGCCCCTCTTAATTATTATTCTTGTTATGGTTGTGGGCAGATTTTTATGGCGCATATGCTTTTTCGGCGCGGGGATACGAGTGGAAACAGACCTGAGAGGGCGTATGTTTGACAGGTGCAAAGACCTTTCCACCGAGTATTATCAGGTGAATAAGGTTGGTACTATGATGTCGCTGTTCACTAACGACCTTGAAACGGTACAGGACTGTTTCGGCTCCGGTATTCTTATGTTCTGCGATGCACTTTTTCTCGGTGTACTCGCCATATATAAGATGTTCAGCCTTGATTCGACTCTTACGGTGTTTTCCCTCATTCCGATGCTTTTTCTGTTCGTAATCGGCGCTATTGTGGATAAGTACATGATGCTGAAATGGGAGAGGCGCCAGGAGGCATTTTCATCCTTATCCGATTTTTCCCAGGAAAGCTTTTCGGGAATTTCCGTAATAAAGGCGTTTGTTCGTGAATTTGCAGAGCTTTCGGCTTTCAGGCGACTTAACAAGAATAACGAAAATGCCAATGTGGAATATACCAAGATATCAACTTTTTTAAACATAAGCGTTACTCTTTTTGTAAACTCTGTAATCTGCGTGATTCTTGGATATGGCGGATATCTTGTTTATACCGGTGTATTTAATGCGGGAGAGCTTGTGGAATTTATAGGCTACTTTACAGCTATCGTTTGGCCTGTTATGGCGATATCCCAGCTTATCGAAATGGGCTCCAGAGGAAAGGCTTCCATGAAACGTATCGGCGAGCTTCTCGATGCCACTCCGGATGTTGTTGACCGCGAGGGTACCAAAGACTGCGGAGAATTAAAGGGCAATATTGAATTTCGCGGACTTAATTTCAGTTATCCGGCTTCGGAAAGACAAGTGCTTCGCGGAGTCGATTTGAAAATAAATGCCGGAGAAAATGTAGGTATTATAGGAAAAACCGGTTCCGGTAAAACCACTCTTGTGGATTTGATACTGCGCACCTATAATGTTCCTGACGGAACCCTGTTTCTTGACGGGCTTGACATAAATTCGATTCCAATACATAGAGTGAGAGGATCGGCGGCGTACGTGCCCCAGGACAATTTTCTGTTTAGCGACACTATAAGCAGAAATATTTCCTTCTCATCCGATGAAGTGGATATAAATGACGTTGAATACGCAGCGCAGATGTCGGATGTTCACGATGACGTAACCGGATTCCCCTTGGGATATGAAACGGTGCTTGGTGAACGTGGCGTTACTGTTTCCGGCGGACAAAAGCAGAGAATTTCCATTGCCCGCGCCCTTATGAAGAATGCACCGATACTGATACTTGACGATTCGGTATCGGCTGTAGATGTAAAAACAGAAAAGGTGATACTTGACAATTTAGCTCGCATACGCAAGGGTAAGACCACAATTCTCATTGCCCATCGCGTGTCTACCGTTGAGGGAATGGATAAGATAGTTTTCCTTGATGACGGCGGCATTGTGGATGTGGGCACTCACATTGAGTTGTACGAAAGATGTTCCATGTACCGGGATATGGTAGAGCTTCAGCGGCTTGATGAGGAAATAGGGGAGGTGTCAAAGTGAGAGAGTTTTATCCTATTTTAGTTGTGGGGGGAGTAATCGGAGCATTGGCGATTATATTTTCTGTTGCCTACTTCTCCATTAAGGATAAAAAGGGCGCTATCGGCTTTGACCGAAGCATGGCAGATTCGGAAATCACCAAAAGATTGCTTCACTATGCAAAACCCCACGCAAAGAGCTTTATTGCGGTGCTTCTCATAATGGTATTTTCCATATCTTATGACATTTTGTCGCCGATGATTTTGGGATACATTGAAGAAATGCTTACCGAGGATTTCGAGATGGCGCGGATTCTATCCATGGTTGCTGTGTACGGAGGAGTGCTGGTGATTTCGCTGGTTTGCTCTTATGTTCAAGCAATTTTATTGCAGGCTACGGGTCAGAAAATTGTTTCAAAGCTTCGGGAGGATTTGTTTGTGCATATAGAAAGCTTGTCCCATGCTCAGTTGAACGCTCACCCCGTGGGCAAGCTTGTTACCCGTGTTACCAATGATACAAACGCCATTTCCATGATGTTTACCAATATCATAGTGAACTTGGTAAAAAACTGCTTTATTATTACGGGTGTACTCGTGGCTATGGTTTGTATAAACTATCAGCTCACACTGATGGTCCTTTGCTTTGTGCCGTTTATTGTTTTGTTTACGGTTATATTCCGTAAATTCTCACGAAAGGCTTACCGCCGAGTAAAGGACGGCACTACCGATATAAATACGTTTTTGTCGGAAAATCTCTCGGGAATGAAAATTATTCAGATTTTCAATCGTGAAGCGGCAAAGAAGGGAGAATTTGACGAAAAAAACAAACGGCTCGGAAAGGCAAAGCAAAGTCAGATTTTTGTTTTCGGCATCTTCAGACCTTTTGTGTATATGCTGTACATTTCATCGGTTTTGTGCCTGTTTTACCTTGGTGGACGGGGCTACATAAAGGATGTGTCGTTCCTCGGACAGACCTTGACAAGCGGAACTATCGTTACATTTTATATGTTCATTTCCACCTTTTTCAATCCCATTCAAAACTTAGCCGAACAATTTAATTGGCTGCAATCGGCATTTGCTTCGGCGGAAAAGATTTTCACTATTTTCGATATCAAGCCCGATGTAGTAGATACCGAGGGCGCGATAGAGCTTACGGACGTAAAGGGTGATATTGAGTTCCGCGATGTGTGGTTTGCTTATGTAGGGGAAGAGTGGGTGCTAAGGGGCGTTTCATTCAAAGTCAGCGCCGGGCAGACGGTAGCGTTTGTGGGCTCCACCGGCTCGGGAAAAACGACCATTCTTTCGCTCCTTTGCCGAAACTACGACATTCAGCGGGGTCAAATATTGGTGGACGGAATCGACATAACGAAAATCAAAATTTCCTCTCTGCGCCGCCATTTTGGGCAGATGCTTCAGAATGTGTTCCTGTTTTCGGGGACAATAAAGAGCAATATTCTGCTTAACAGTGCCCCCGGAGAAAACGGGGATATTTCCGATGAGGAAATTATGGCCGCCTGCCGCTACGTAAATGCGGATAAGTTTATTGACAAGCTTCCGAATGGACTTAACGAGGAAGTGCGCGAGCGAGGAAATAATTTCTCTGCCGGTCAGCGTCAGCTCCTGTCTTTCGCACGCACAATTATTCACAAGCCTGCGGTTATGATTCTTGATGAAGCCACGGCTAACATCGACACAGAAACTGAGCTTCTTATACAAGATTCCCTTGAAAAAATGATGAATATAGGAACGATGCTGATTGTTGCTCACCGTCTTTCCACCATTCAACACTCGGACAACATAATTGTGTTGTCTGAGGGAAAAATCCTGGAAGAAGGGAATCACTTTGAATTGCTGAAAGCACGCGGCAGATACTATGAGCTTTACACCATGCAGCACGAAAAGTCAGCAATACTTGGCAGATAATATTTCGAAATTCTTAATTTAAAACAAATAAAGCGCAGGACAGCCGTAAAATGAAGCTCCCTGCGCTTTTATTTATTCTTCTATAGATATAGACGCCTCTACGTTCACCGCGCCGTCACGGCGCACGGTACGAAAGAGATATTCTCTGCCTTGCTGTCCCAGGTATATTTTCAGATTTTCCCCCTCCTTTGCCTCCGAGGCAAAGTTTATACTCATGGAATGAAGCTGAAGCGAATCTGCATCGTGGACAAAATTCCAAAGCATATCCGGATAGTTTGTATTATTCATGTGATTGTTTGAGTCAAGGTCGCTGTACATGATTGTTTTTTCACCTACAAGGGAAAGGGGGATTTCCTTCGGTATGCGTATTCTTTTCGGCACGCCGATTTCAAGGGCTTCATCTGTGGAGAAGCTTAGCGATATTTCGTCCGTCTTATAGATTTTTTTGTCGGATATTCCGATAAGTCCCCAGACAGATGTGGCTTCGGCAATCAGCTCGCCTCCGCGGTGTATTTCATAACAGCGGTTGAAGCAGGCTCCGCGGCTGGCGCACGCCCAGGTGGATACAGAAATTTCTTCATACGCATGGAGGTCGGCGTAAATATCTATACTGATTCGGCTTAAAATAAACGCCATGTCCTTTGCCACTAATTCTTCCCTGGTTGGGCCGAGAGCGCGAAGCTGTAAGTTGGCGGCCTCCTGCATATATCTAAGAATCAACGAGGGCCTGACTCTTCCGACCCGGTCGCAGTCGTGGGAGTTAATGCGAAAGGTTTCAGTCCATTTCATAGGTTAATATTCCCCTTATATGTGAAAAATAAAGGTGCCGTGCGATATACACGGCACCGATGATGTTTTAATTAAAGAGTATTTGCCGAGCCGAGAACATTGCAAATCTTGTGCATAACCATTTTCTTAACCTCTGCGCGAGCTACGGTGAGGTAAGTTCTGGGGTCAAACACTTCAGGCTGTGCAGCAAGAACTCTGCGGATTCCTGCAGTCATAGCAAG
Source organism: Candidatus Flemingiibacterium sp. (assembly GCA_045592185.1). Lineage (GTDB taxonomy): Bacteria > Bacillota > Clostridia > Oscillospirales > CAG-272 > Flemingiibacterium. The sequence goes on along the minus strand of JAZNUF010000075.1, from coordinate 351 downwards.
GCGAATATCGGAGTCGATGTTTATTTTGCAAACTGCCAATGTTGCTGCCTTGCGGAGCTGTTCCTCGGGGATACCTACCGCATCGGGGAGCTTTCCGCCGATGGAGTTGATTTCCTTAACGCAATCCTGAGGAACAGAGGAAGCACCATGAAGAACAATCGGGAATCCTGGGATTCTCTTTGCTATTTCTTCCAATATATCGAAACGAAGCGGAGGGGGAACGAGAACACCGTCAGCATTTCTTGTACACTGAGCAGGTGTGAATTTGTATGCACCGTGGGAGGATCCGATGGAAATTGCAAGGGAGTCTACGCCTGTACGGCTTACAAACTCTTCAACTTCCTCGGGACG
>JAZNUF010000074.1:0-2986 GCA_045592185.1 Candidatus Flemingiibacterium sp. | reverse complement strand
CGGACGGCATATCGGCAGATTTATATATATAATAGACGCTATTGATGACCTTGAGGATGATATAAAAAACGGGTCATACAATCCACTTGCAAAAATTTATCAGGGGAATATTCAAAAATTTATGAAAGACAGCAGTCTTATTAAGGATTCCCTTATAATGACTTTACGCGCCGTATCCGATGCTGTGGAGTTGATTGATTTCAGTGATTTTTACGAGTACGGTGAGATAATAAAAAATATAGTCTATTTGGGGCTGCCCAAGTGTGTAAATACTGTAATTTCAAAGTATACCGATAAATCAATTCAAACGGAGAAAAAATAAATGAACAATCCTTACAAGGTGCTGGGGATATCCTCTGATGCCACCGATGAAGAAGTAAAAAAAGCCTATCGTGAACTTGCCAGGAAATATCATCCCGACAACTATGTGGGCAATCCTCTCGCTGATTTGGTAGAGGAAAAAATGAAAGAGGTCAACGAGGCCTACGACCAAATACAAAAGGAACGAGGCGGCGGCTTTTCCCGTTCTTCCTCAAGCGGCGGATATTCCTATTCCTCTTCATCGAGCAGCGAATATGCCGGCGTGAGAGAGCTTATAAATGAACGAAGATATTCCGAAGCAGAGTTAATACTTGACGGCATCAGTCAGAGCAATCGCAATGCTGAGTGGAATTTCCTAAAGGGCTGCGTGCTTATACAGCGCGGATGGTATTATGATGCTCAGAAATATCTTGAAACCGCTTGTTATCTTGACCCAAATAATGGCGAATACCGCACGGCGTTGGAACGCATAAAAGCCAGCACCCGTACCTATGGCGGAGGATACCGAACATCTAACAATACCGGAAATTCTCCCTGTAATATGTGTACCGGACTCATATGCGCCGATTGTCTTTGCGAATGCTGCGGCGGTGATTTGATATCCTGCTGTTGAAGGGTGAGGACTATGAAAAAAAGCAAAAAGCTTGCTGTATCGGCGATTTTATCGGCACTCGGTGTAGTAATTTTGCTCCTTGGTTCTGTTATTACCGTCCTTGATTTAACGATGGTGGCAATATCTTCGCTGCTTGTTATGATCGCGGTTATCGAATTAAGAGGCGGATATCCGTATCTGATTTGGATTGTTACGGGGATTCTTTCCGTTTTGCTTCTACCCGATAAATTCGGGGCGGTAACTTATCTCCTTTTCGGAGGAATATACCCGATTTTAAAGGCTGTATTTGAGCGAATCCGTAATTTTATGTCATGGGTGCTGAAGCTTGGTTTTTTTAACCTTACGCTGGTTCTTGTTGTAGTATCCGCAAATTATATTCTTCGTATTCCCGATACCGGGCTGACTTTCGAGGCTTTGCTTTTCGGAGTGTGTAATTTGGCTTTTATTTTATATGACATTGCAACAACTCAGCTTATTACCCTCTATCTTGTTAAACTCAGAAAAAGGCTTGGCCTCGGCAAATTTTTTAGATAAAAAGAAAGCTTCGCAAAAAAGTTTTTGCGAAGCTCTTTTCTATTTTTTACAGATTAAACGCTACCTCGATGTCCTTAACTTCATCAGGAGTGATTGTTACAACGGGCTTTCCGAGGGCAGCGGTATCTATTACGGATTTTGCGCTGTATTCCATAACCTCGAGGCGATCGAATGCGTTTAGAAGGGAAGTTCCACCTACGATTACACAGTCGTTTTCGATGATGCAAACGGGATTTTTGATTGAAATCTCATCTGCAAGCATCGCGGGCTGCATGAATGAGGAGCCGAAGGGAAATTTCTTAACATCCTTGAGCATGATGTAGCTTTCGGGAATCAAACGGGCATCAAAGACGCTGTCGGTGATGGCGAATGCCATAATGTGCGGAGGATGGGCAACGATTACGCTGTTGATATCGGGATGCTTTTCATAAATTGCCGCATGAAGGTTAACCGAGCGAGAGGGGCTTTTGCCATGTTCCTTTTTGCCGTTTTCAATGCGTACAAGGTCTGCGGGCTCAAGATATTTTCTGTCCATTGCATAGGGGGTTATTATAAATGAGCCATCGGAAAGACGCTTTGAAAATGTGCCCTGTGAGCTTGTGAAAAGCTGATTATCATATGCTCTGTGGATGAGCTTGCACATTTCACGGCGAGCATCAAGTTCTTCGCTGGTACGTACGCGAGGGATAAATTCATCCATCGCGGGATGTACCTTAAGCTTGTATACAGCCATATGCTTCTCGGAAAGAGAAACAGGGGTTTTTCCGAGAGTCCGTGCGTTTATTTCAAGACGTGCGCAGTAGTCAAGAGTTTCAAACTTCATGAAAGCATTGAACAAGTCGCTCGCTCCGATAACAACGCCGTGGTTTTCAAGCATTACGGTGTTGACGCCCTTTTCAAATTCTGCCGCGATATTTTCTCCGAGAAGCTTACTTCCGGGAAGGGCATATTTTGCCATAGTGATTTCGCCGCAGAGGAATTTCGCGTTGGGGATTGTATCTGTATTGGGGATTTCACGCACAAGACTAAAACCTACAAGTGCCGGAGGATGAGCATGAAGTACAGCCTTGAGATCAGGGCGTGCCGCATATATTGCAAGATGGAAAGGATACTCAACAGAGGGCTTATGAGGACCGATTATGGTTCCATCGGGAAGAATCTGCATTATATCCTCGCGGCGCAGGGAGCCCTTATCAACTCCGGAGGGGCTTATCCAAACAGTTCCGTCTGAGTCGCATACAGATAAGTTACCGCCCGAGGTTGTAGTCATACCGTAGCTGTAAATACGGTTCATGATGGTAACAATTCGGTCAGCGGGGTGCATCATTTCAAAATCCATTTTTGTTATCTCCATAATATTCAATATTGGTTTTTTCTTACACTCTAATTATACATTATTGACAGCTTTTTGTCAATAATTATAATGCACAAATAACAAAACCTCATTACATATTTCGTTTACTCACTCATCAAAAATGTTATTTTTAACGAAATAAAACATAATTTTTACAAGGGGCA
>JAZNUF010000073.1:0-8679 GCA_045592185.1 Candidatus Flemingiibacterium sp. | reverse complement strand
CCCCAAACCCCTATACCCCTTCTTTATCTTGACAACCCTATCCAAAAAGTGTATAATTATCTTACTCAACCCACGCGAGCATTTGCGCGCTGAATTGCCCGCCACCCAAAAAGCAGCGCATCGGAGGATAAACCGTTGATTTCACTTGATAATTACCCATCAGGGCTTGTAGATTTGGTAGAAGCCAAAGGCATCCCGAAAGATAAAATCCTGCTTTTGGCAAAATGCGATATGAACCGCGAAGGAGTTCATTCGGATTGCTACCTCATGGCAACCGCCGAAGAAATAATCGTAATTTCGGGACTCGTAACTCTAAAAAGAAAGCCACTCTCGCCCCTGGCATCCCCATCGGCAGCTCGCCTTGAGGCGGACTTCACCGAGCTTTCCTATGACTATTACCCCCTTGACGACCTGTCGTTTTTCCAGGTGGAAGAGCTCCTTTCCTCTGCAAGACTCACCGCAAAAAGTAAGGAAAAGGACGGCAGAATCCTCCTTGCTGTGTTTACCAACACCTCAAAAATGCAAATGACGCTCTTCGCAAAATATGCGGAGAAAATAAAGGAGGGCGAAACTCCGGAGCTTGAGGAGGAAGATAAAAACGCAAACCGCTTCTGCCCAAAATGTGGTATGCGATACCCCGATAAAGACAGAAAAATCTGCCCCCGATGCATGGATAAAGGTAAGCTTATCGTAAGAATGGCAAAATTCTTCGCAAAGTATAAGCTCCAGCTTGCCATAATCACCGGCGTCCTTGTGGTAATGAGTGCCCTGGGCGTCCTTTCCCCTTATGTGAGTTCTGCCTTTTTCTATGATGAGGTGCTCCGTGAGGGCGGCAGCTTCTACGGCAAAATTATTACCGTACTTGCAATAATTTTTGCAATGCGCCTCTTTACCGCCCTTCTTAACGTGGCAAACGGCGTGATTACTTCAAAAATCGCCGTGTTGATTACATACGACCTGAAAAAGACCATCTTCAACGCCATAAAACGGCTGTCCATCAGCTTCTTCACGGGACGGCAGACCGGCGGACTTATGACTCAGGTCAATAATGACGCGGAAACAATTTACGGCTTCTTTTGTGACGGACTGCCTTATTTTCTCGTTAACATCGTGCAAATTGTCGCCCTTGTCATTATAATGTTCGTCTTCAATCCCCTGCTTGCCCTCACTTCCCTTGTAACAATCCCTGCCTTTGCTTTGATTATCAAGTACATTTTTGAAAAGTTAGATAAGCTCCACGCAAAACGGTTTTCAAGCTCCCGCGCCATGAGTGGAGCTCTCAGCGATGTGCTGGGCGGTATGCGCGTGGTAAAGGCTTTTTCAAAGGAAAAGAACGAAATCAAACGCTTCAACCGCTATTCGGAACGGCTTGCCGCTAACGAAAAACGGCTCTCCGATTTCCAAAATGCCGCTTGGCCTCTGTCGGATTTCGTGCTCTATCTCGGCAACATCTTCGCTTGGGGCTTCGGCGGCTACATGGTCATTAAAGGGGATATCTCCTACGGTATGCTCCTCACTTTTATCGCATACATGAATATGGTATACAACCCCATGTTCTTCTTTATGGATTTCGCTTATTGGGCTACGGACTGCTTCAATGCCTGTGCAAGACTTTTTGAGGTTATGGATGCTTCCCCAGAGGTTAAAGAGCCGGAAAACCCCATTCCTATGGCTAATATGGAAGGTCGTGTAACCTTCCGGGACGTGGAGTTTTCTTACGTTAAAAACCGCAAAATCATTGACGGCATCAGCTTCGATATCGAGGCCGGCAAGGTCATCGGCATTGTGGGGCACACCGGTGCCGGAAAATCCACTATTGCAAACCTGCTCATCCGCCTTTACGATGTAAACGAGGGCGAAATCCTCATTGACGGTGTTAATATAAAGGATATCTCTTTTGAGGATTTAAGACGCAATGTGGCTATTGTATCCCAGGAAACCTACCTCTTTATGGGTACAGTTCTTGAAAACATCCGCTACGCGCGCCCCGATGCAACCCTCGATGAGGTAATTGAAGCGTCCAAAATCGCCGGAGCACACGACTTTATTGTAAAATTGCCAGATGGCTATTCCACCAGAATCGGATTTGGTGAAAAGGATTTGTCGGGCGGCGAAAGACAGCGAGTTTCCATCGCCAGAGCCGTGCTTCGAAACCCAAAAATCCTCATTCTTGACGAAGCCACCGCCGCTATGGATACTCAAACGGAACGGCAGATTCAAGTTGCCCTTGAACGCCTTGTCAAGGGGCGGACAACCATCATGATAGCTCACCGTCTTTCCACTCTCAGAGATGCGGACAAGCTGATTGTCATTGAAAACGGCAAAATGCCCGAGTTCGGCACTCACAAAGAGCTTCTTCTGAAAAAAGGCATTTATTATAAGCTCTATAAAATGCAGGCGGAAGCCCTTAAAAACATCGGCATAGAGTCTTAATCCACAGATTGGAGAAAAACAATGTCAGAAAACAAAATTACAACCGACACGCAAAATTCCCTGCAAGGTATAGTCGATATAGTATATTTAACCCGCGATAACTGCGAAATTACCGAAAAAAACGGATTTATCGGCATTAAGGCTATTCTTGACAAAAGTGAGGATTCCCCCTCCCCCGATATGCCCCCTATGAATGGCGAGGGCACGCCACCTCCACCTCACGGAGGCAGCCCCATGGGTGGGCCTATGGGCGGTCCTCCCCCACACGGAGATGCACCAATGGGCGGCACTCCTCCAATGGGAAACGAGCCGCCCCTCCCAAGGCACAAGCGTGACGACACGCCGGCGGTAACCGTAAAAGACCTTGGAAACGGCAAGGTCGAAAAGGTGGCAGACAGGGTTCACCTCTCCCGTGCCTTTCCCTTTGACAAGCTGTGGGAATACATATCTGTTCTCGACCGCGACAAAAAGGAAATCGGATTTATACGCTCCCTTGATGATTTTCCCGAGCCTGCCCGTTCCCTTCTTGTCCGTGAGCTTGAAGCCACCTATTATACGCCGAAAATAAGGAGAATCTTATCCTTAAAGGAACGGTACGGCTTCTCTTATTGGAAGTGCGAATGTGAGTTTGGCGAAAAGACCTTTACCTTGCAGGACACCTTCCGAAGCATCGTTAAAACCTACACGAAGGAGGGCGCATTGCGGCTTTTCATCCTTGACGTGGACGGAAACCGATATGAAATTCCCGATGCGGAGGCTCTCGACCGTGCAAGCTACAAAAAAATAGAGCTTTATCTCTGATTTTCCCAAAAGAAAGGAGTCAAGCTTGAAAGACTCAAAGATAAAAACGACCGCCGAAAAATCGGTGGAAGAAATACTTTCAGAAAAAAGCAGGCAGCTCCGCCGCCGCGTATCGGAGCTTGACGGCTCCCTGTCCTTTTTTGACATAACCGCCGCTTTCACCTTTAATCTTCCCGACACCGTTACCTGCGAAAGTACCCTCGTGGACGGCATCGGTGCTTTGGTGAAGGATTCGCTTATAATTTACATAGACGGCAAAAGGGTTAAGGAATTTCCTCTCTGTGACACAGACGAATTTAAAATCACCCCCGGAGTCGGAAGCGTTTCGGCAGAATGTGTATACAAGGGCGAGGACACCCTCATCTGCCGCGCCGATTCCTCCCACACAACAGAGCTTGGCGCAGTCATGAAACGAATTTCCCACTTCAAAGAAACGGGCAAATTCTCTGAGGATTTTTATGCTTCCCTTTCCAAGGTCTGCGAAAAATGCGGAAGCCCCTTGCCCCCGGGCTCATCCCTCTGTCCCCGATGTGTTGACAAGGTGGGCGTGCTGAAACGGCTTTTAGCCATAGCCTTGCCCTATAAATGGAGCTTGCTTATATCCGTTTTGTCCTTTTTTGCCATCACCGGGGTAACTCTTTTAACCCCTTACATCAACCGCATTATGGTAGACCAATTCATCGAAGCGGAAAACAACGAAAACATACTCCTGTGGCAGTTCGTTCTGGTGGTCGCATCTCTCGGTCTTGTCAACCTGAGCGCAAATCTTCTTCGTATTTTTCAGGCGCGGATTTTGGTACATACGGGCAACAAGGTAATTGTCAGACTTCGTGAGATGGTTTTCGGCAAGATTCAGATGATGTCCATTTCCCGAATCGCTAAACGTACCGCCGGTGAGCTTATGAACCGCGTCAACCACGACACGATGATGATTCGTCAGCTTATCACCGATATTCTTCCCGATATTTTGGAGCAAGCTCTGATGTTTGCGGGCATAGCTGTGATTCTTTTTGTTTACGATTGGCGGCTTGCACTGCTGATTCTCTGCCCTGTACCCTTTGTTATAATGTCCTTTCGTCTGTTTTGGAGTAGGATGCACCGCTTTTTCGGCCGTCATTGGCAGCTTCGCTCCCGTTCAAACACCATTCTCCACGATATTTTTTCGGGAATTCGGGTGGTAAAAGCTTTCGGCATGGAGAAGCGCGAGGCAGACAGATTTGAAAAAATCTCCGCCGATTACCGGGATATAAGCTTAAAGCTTGAACGGTTTTGGGCGGCAATCTGGCCCATTCTCAACTTCATGATGACCGTGGGCGAATTTTTCCTCCTTTTCTATGTGGGAAACAAAATTCTCGCCGGAAGCATGACCCTCGGTGAAATGGCACAGTTTTCCTCTTATGTAAGCATGATTTACGGCCCTTTACGCTGGATAGCCCATCTCCCCCGCCGACTGATACAGACAACCACCTCGGCGGCAAAGGTTTTTGAAATAATAGATGAAAAGCTTGAGGTGGCTGACAAGGAAGAAGCAATCCACCTGAAAATTGACGGAACTATAGAGTTTGACAATGTATCCTTCGGCTACGATGAAACCGCCGAGGTTCTCAAAAACATCAGCCTCACAATAAAGCCGGGAGAAATGATAGGTATCGTGGGCAAATCGGGTGTTGGCAAATCGACTCTTACCAATTTGCTCATGCGGCTTTACGAAGTGGGAGAAGGCAGTATAAAGATTGACGGAGTTGATATCCGTGACATTTCCCAAGACAGCTTGCGCTCCCAAATCGGCGTGGTTTTGCAGGAAACCTTCCTCTTTTCCGGTACACTTTACGACAACATTGCCTATGCGAAGCCGGGTGCAACAAAGGATGAGATTATAACTGCCGCAAAGATTGCAGGTGCCCACCAGTTCATAATGAAGCTTCCGGACGCCTACAACACCAAGGTTGGGGAAAAAGGCCACACTCTCTCCGGCGGTGAAAGGCAGAGAGTTTCCATCGCACGCGCCCTTCTTCACAACCCGAAAATTCTCATTCTGGACGAAGCCACCGCTTCTCTCGACACCGAAACGGAACGGCAGATACAAAACGCCCTTCAAAAGCTTATAAAGGACCGCACCACCATCGCCATTGCCCACCGTCTGTCCACCTTGCGCAACGCCACGAGGCTTATCGTTCTCGACAAGGGCAGAATTGCAGAAATGGGAACTCACGATGAGCTGATTCAGAAAAAAGGAATTTATTATTCTCTTGTTATGGCGCAGCGTCAAATGTCCCGAATGAAATAAGCCCACTGTACAGTCACATATAAAACGCCCCCGACAAGCCTTAAGTGGTCTGTCGGGGGAAATGTTTTCGTTTTTAAAATATCTGCCGGTTTATATATTTCGTTATTTGTGGTTGTACGCTGACTTGGGGTTTACAATCTCACGCCAATCAAGGCCGCCGTTTTCAAGAGCGCAAACAAGCACCTCTGCGGTGGCAATGTTAGTCGCAATGGGCACATTGTATATGTCGCACATACGCAGAAGATTGTATTCCTCTTCCTTGTAGGAAACCTCGCTTGAGGTATCTCGGAAATAAATAAGCAAATCTATCTCATTGTATGCAAGCCGAGAGGTAATCTGCTGCATACCCCCCTGGGAACCGGATAAAAGCTTTTCTATATTAAGTCCCGTTGCTTCGGATATGTATTTTCCCGTTATACCCGTAGCGCAGAGATTATGCTTGCAAAGTATTCCGCAGTAAGCGATACAAAACTGAGCTATAAGCTCTTTCTTTTTATCGTCTGCTATGATAGCTATTTCCATTTTTACCTCCATTCTGCCGCAAAAGGCGGCAATACAAATCGTATGTCATCACATTTTGCCGAACAGATTTTTTATCTGACTCTTTACCCTCATTCCCGAAAAACCGTGAAACAAGGGGACATACATCCCTTCAATTCGGCTGGCAATGTTATCAAAGGCTGCATTTGCGTTAGATTTTTTTAACTGACACGCCAATTTCCCGTTCTCCGCGCCCAACATCAGCTCACGCTCATAGGGGACGATTCCGCACAGCTGGATGTATGACCTGTCAATTATTTCGTTAATTCCCGGACGTTTACCCTCTATTGCCGCCATTATGTCAAAGCTGTTGATAAGCAGCCGCAAATCGGGAATATGACACCGCTGAAGATATTCACCCGTCTGCCCCGCTGCCCTTATGCTGGAGGGCTGATGGGACGCCACTATTACGGCGCTGTTCGCCCTGCCCGATTCAAGAATAGCCGGTACGCCGAGAGAGCCAGGAGTATCAAGAATAATATAATCAAAAGGCTCTGCTTCAAGAGCCGAGTCTATTATACCCGAAAACTCCTCCGCGGTAATGTCCCGCCCCCCCTTATAGGGTGCGGCGGCGAACCACAGATTTTCCGAGCGCGCGTCTTTTAACATTGCCCTGTCAATTCCCACACGCCCTTTGGCTACATCGTACAAATCGTACATAATATCGTTTTCCACGCCCAGCATTAAATCAAGGCAACGCATATCGAAATCGCAGTCGCAAAGGAGCACCTTTTTCTGACGGTTTGAAAGGGACACCGCAAGATTAGCCGCCACGGTGGACTTTCCGACCCCGCCCTTACATGACGTTATTAGTATAATTTTTACCATGGCTGCCTTCCTCGCACCTGCCTGTCATTATGATAACAAATTGGTAAATGTGCCACTAATATGATATCATGATTTAGGGGTTTCTGTCAATACCTCACAGCATTTTTTTGCGTTCAAATCTTAAATTTTACATTTTCGACAAAATTATCATCTCCGTTTCGTGTACTTCGTCAAATAAGCCCTCGGGATTTTTAAATCTCTCTCTTTTGCTGTAAATATCCCCCATTTCCGAGGAAGAATATTTACAAAATACTTATTGTAATTTATTACAATATGTTGTATAATTATCTTTAGGTATATGTTTTTAAACCTAAAGATTAATAAGGAGCTGCAAAATGATTAAAGAAAACATGGAATTTATCAAAAGCTATGACGCGCAAATCGGCGAAGCGATTGAAAAAGAATACGCACGTCAGCAGAGAGGCCTTGAGCTTATTGCATCCGAGAACGTAGTTTCTCCGGCTGTAATGGCGGCTATGGGCACCGTCCTCACCAACAAGTACGCCGAGGGTTATCCCGGAAAGCGTTACTACGGCGGCTGCGAATGTGTTGACATCGCGGAAAACATCGCTATCGAGCGTGCAAAGAAGCTCTTCGGCGCAGAGCACGCCAATGTTCAGCCCCATTCCGGCGCTCAGGCTAACACCGCCGTATACATCGCACTTATCAAGCCCGGCGATACAGTTATGGGTATGAATCTCGCTCACGGCGGACATCTTACCCACGGAAGCCCCGTAAACATCTCCGGTCTTCTCTACAATTTCGTCCCCTACGGAGTTGAGGATGACGGAAGAATTGATTACGACAAGGTAGAATTTTTGGCAAAGGAAAACAAGCCGAAGCTGATTGTTGCCGGGGCATCCGCTTATCCCCGCGTAATCGACTTTGAACGTATGTCGAAGATTGCAAAGAGCGTTGGCGCATACCTCATGGTGGATATGGCGCATATTGCAGGTCTTGTTGCCGCAGGACTTCATCCAAGCCCTGTACCCTATGCGGACGTTGTTACAACAACCACTCATAAGACCCTCCGCGGACCTCGCGGCGGCTTGATTCTCTGCCGCGAAGAGCTGGCAAAGCAGATTAACAAGGCTATCTTCCCCGGAACTCAGGGCGGCCCTCTCATGCACGTAATCGCCTCCAAGGCTGTTTGCTTCGGCGAGGCACTGAAGCCCGAATTTAAGGAATATCAGGCTCAGATAATTAAAAACTCCAAGGCTCTTGCCGCTGCCCTTGTTGCTGAAGGCTTTGACCTTGTTTCCGGCGGTACTGACAACCACCTTATGCTTGTGGACCTCCGTTCCATGGGTATTACGGGTAAGGATTTCGAGCACCGTCTTGACGAGGTTTACATCACCGTAAACAAGAACGCTATTCCCAACGACCCCGAATCTCCGTTCATCACCAGCGGTATCCGCGTAGGTACTCCTGCAGTTACCTCCCGCGGACTCAAAGAAGACGATATGAAAACTATCGCTCATCTTCTTAAGCTCACCGCTACCGATTTTGAAAACTCCGCAGATGCTATCCGCGCCAAGGTTACCGAAATCTGCAAGAAATATCCCCTTTACGAGGGCTGATTCATTTCGATAATATGAGATTGATGTAGGCACTGTCCCGGAAAATCACCGGCGGCGGATGCCTACATCCGTCCATAATCGGAATCCTACAGAAAGGAAAGCGCCGTGAACACAGACATTCTCAAAAAGGGTTTTCTCACCTCTAATATGTTAAAGGTCATAGCCATGGTCACAATGCTTATTGACCATGTGGGTCTTGAGTTGTTCGAT
>JAZNUF010000072.1:0-3589 GCA_045592185.1 Candidatus Flemingiibacterium sp. | reverse complement strand
CGCAGTGATTCTTCGTCTTTTCCGCGTACTCGCGGTATGCGTTGGTGTCGCTCCATCGTTCACAGTCTTCGATTTCGTAACTTGTCATATCAAACCTCTTACTTCATCATGCCGTAGCCGCCAGCATATTTGCTGACCTCGGATGCAACGACGAAAACATTGTTTTCGCATATCTTTCGTATTTCTTTAAGCGCCGGAAGCGAATCGCGCCGGGGCAGGATTATAAGTATCATATTCATTTTATCCGTGGAGCCGTGACCGTTGAAAACCGTGTATCCACGAGAGTTTTCACGAAGATATTCGGTTATCTTGGCGGTGTTCTCATCATTTGCAATAAGCTGAAGATTTGAGGTTCCAAGCGCGATTTTACTTTCAAGGGTAGAGCCAAGGAAAAGTCCTGTGGCGTATCCGAGGCAGTAGAACGCGAGCAGGAACAGATTGTCACCCAGCGTTCCTATGATAGTCGAGATAACAAGTCCCCATATGGTGCACTCAACAAATCCAAGTCCTGCCGCTTTCAGCCGCTGTCCCTTTACCATCATACAAGTTTTGAGTGACTGAATCGTAATTTCGACTATCTTCGCGGCACATACGATCAAGCATACTGCTACGGGGTGAATTGTCGCCAAAAATTCTGACATGATTTTATGCTCCTTTTAAAATCACAGCACTGCTATGTAATTTATGAATATCTATAATACAATTATATCACATTTTTGGCCAAATAGCAATAACATCAGATCTCAAATTAGGTTATCTCGAATTTTTCCACATACGGTATAAACCGCCATTCGTCTGCATATATTGTTCTATAAATCATTGGATAGGTAAACCTATGAAGCACTCAATAAATCCATCCCAACTCCTCGGCTTCGCCGTGACCTCATTCGGAGGAACAATATTACATTTCTTATACGACTGGACGGGTGAATCCGTGTTAGTCGCCCCATTCTCCGGCGTGAACGAATCCACGTGGGAGCATATGAAGCTACTCTTTTGGCCGATGTTCATCTACGCTATCGTGCAGAGTTTTTTCTTTAAGGACAGAGAGGACTTTTGGTGTGTCAAGCTGAAAGGCATACTTATCGGACTTATACTGATTCCCATTATTTTCTATACCTACAATGGCGTGGTCGGTCGGTCCCCAGATTGGATTAATATAGCAATCTTTTTCATCTCGGCTGCAGCCTCGTATATCTACGAAACGCGGCAGTTTAACAACGGAACTACACGATGTAAGTCGCCGAAATTGGCATTTGCAACACTCTCTATAATCGCCGGTTTGTTTGTAGTGTTCACATTCGCAACGCCCGAAATCGGCATCTTCAAAGATCCGCTGACGAGTATGTACGGGATTGATGCATGATACTGTTATTTGCCTACTTGCCATCCCATGCTGCAATACAAACGCCTCCCGACCATCGCATCTGCTGCGAAATCGGGAGGCATTTTTACGACCACATATATTACCACAATTACGCTCGGACTACACGTCCACAACGCACACGACAGCGCACGAGAACATCTATATCCGATAAGAAAGGAAAGGGAAGTATACAAAATTGCAAGGTCATTCCACCAAAGCCACTTGTGGGGAATTCCGTAAGTTCAAGTCATATCATTGATACTTCAGTTACGTTTTTTGGTTTGTATTTTATAACTGCCTCGGTAACATCAGTTAGGACAAGCTCGCCCTTTTGGTTATATGCTTCTATGGTGACCTCTACAAGCCCATTTTTTGCATTTCGCTTTACGAGGTTCGTAACAGTTGCTTTGCCTGTCAGAACATCATTGGCAAAAACAGGCTTAATCCACTCGATTTTCGTAGATTTACCAGCGAGCAATTCCTTTCCAAAGAAGTCTACTTCTAAATATTTTGCCCATACACACATGAAGGACATAACCCCCGGTGCAATCAGTTTACCAAAGGGCGTTTTTTTTGCATATTCCTCATCGATGTGAAGGGGAATGTTATCGTATAATCGAGCAAAATCAAGCATCTTGTCTTTTTCAATGACGGCGGGTGCAATATCTACCGTCATGCCTATTTTTATATCATCAAAATACATCGTTTCACCTCGATAATAGGCCGTCAATAAACTGTCGTGCAAGACGGGCAGATCTTCCGCCGCGCTCCAAAGCAAAACGCTCGGCAAGCAAGTTAAGCTCATTCTCCGACATATTGATTCCGCTTTCATTCGCTAAGTGATGTACGATATGAAGGAAAATTTCTTTGCTAGGTTTGGAAAATGTTACGTGAATTCCGAAACGCTCTGACAGAGAAACAAGTTCCTGCATTGTATCGTTACGGTGTATGTCATCACCCTCACGGTCGGAGAATTTCTCCCTGATAATATGTCTGCGGTTACTTGTAGCATAGATCACAACATTGCTTGATTTTGCTGTTACAGAACCTTCCAAAACCGCTTTTAGTCCATTGAAATTGTCGTCATCCTTAAGAAAAGAAAGGTCATCGATAAAGAGCACAAATTTCAATGGATTACCTGACAATTCATCAAGAATTATCGGAATCGCGCGAAGCTGATCCTTGCGCACTTCAATAATGCGGAGTCCCTTGTCCCACAAAGCATTGGCAACCGCTTTTACGGTAGAGGACTTGCCCGTGCCTGCATCTCCCGTGAGCAAAATATTTGCTGCGGGCTTTCCCTCAAGTAAAGCTTGGGTGTTGGCAATGATAATATTTCTTTCGTATTCGTAGTCAACCAAATTGAAAAGCTCGGTTTTATCGGGATGAAGTACGGGAACGATATTGCACCGATCATCCACATAAAACATACGGTTTTTAGCATAAATTCCGTAACCATATTTGCCTATATTTTCAGCTCTGTGGAGATATGTATCTCTAAGATGTATATTCGAAGTAGCATACTCAGGCAAGAAACCTTTGTAATCAAGGGCTTCGCAAAGCTTGTCCTTCGTTAGATCTGCCACTTGCTGGAGTACATCGAGTTCATCCACAAGGGTGAAATACATATAATTCGGTGCTTCTTTACCACTGCCTACGGTTTTAACATATATATTGCCGCTGTTTTCGCAGAGTTCCTTTATATAATAGCTGAGATTACCGCCGTTTGCGCTATAGAGAGCAGCCACAAACTCAGCATAAGCCGAGGTCGTGGGGGCATCAAGATATTTGCACAAAGAGAAAACGACAGGATCTTTCAACAAATCTCTGAATATGCACAAGGCGCCAAGTTTTTCTTTTAGCTTTTTCATATCAGTTTAAAATCGCCCCCGAAGCGCCGCCCGAAACAAGAGTGGCGTAGCGTTTTAAGTACCCCGATAATTCTTTCTTCTTGGGTACAAAATTCTTTATGCGCTCGGCAAGAACCGCTTCATCCACTTTCAATTCAATGGAGTTTTTTGGAATATTGATACTGATAATATCGCCATCCTCAACCACGCCGATCAGACCGCCGGATGCTGCTTCAGGCGTCACATGACCCACACAAGCACCTCGTGTAGCACCGCTGAATCGACCGTCCGTAATAAGGGCAACACTGTTACCGAGGCCCATTCCCATAATCGCGGAAGTGGGGTTCAGCATCTCACGCATACCCGGGCCGCC
>JAZNUF010000071.1:0-8921 GCA_045592185.1 Candidatus Flemingiibacterium sp. | reverse complement strand
GAGGCCGTCCTCGGAAACGGTGTAGCCCTCTGCAAGAGCAGGCTGAGCAACGTTTTCGATGTCGTACTCATAAAGACCGTCATAGGTGTTTACAATAGCCTCAGAGTCTGCCGCCTGAGAGGTAGCAAGAGCATCCCAAGTCTGGGGGTCGCTATTGTATGTAAGGGTGTAAGTGTCCTTAAGGGTGTAGCCGTTGTCAGCAAGGAACTTACGAGCTTCAGCCTCGTATGTGCCTGTTCCCTTAAGCTCAACCCACATAGCCTTGAGCGCATCTCTGTGCTCGGTGGTAAGGAACTCGGTAGCAACGAGAGCGTCATGGAATCTGTCGCTGTCGTTACCCCAGAGAGTGGAGTTGATGGTGTAGGGGACAACTCTGCTTATAGCATAGTTACCGCCACGAGTGGAAAGGGGAAGCATTACAGCATCTTCCATAAGCTGAGCTTCGGCAATAGCCATAAGCGCAAACTTTTCGGAAACGGTGGGAGCCGCCTTAGCTTCCTGATACTTAGCCCAGAACTCGCCAAGGATGTCATCATAGATAGCTGCATAGCGCTCATCTCCTTCGAGTCCTGCATAGGGATCAACGTATACTACGGGCTCATTGTTAGTAGTATCGTTTGAGCTGCTGTCATCGCCATTGTCGGAAACATTTCCGCACGCTGCCATAGAGCAGAGCATTACGCCGGCAAGAAGCATAGCAAGTAATTTCTTCATGGTATTCCTCCATAAAATAATAAAATATATTACAATCCGCAGATAAGCGGAAACGTAATCAAACAGATATGTACGTGCTCGTCCGTTCTTTAAAAGCCTATGCTCGACAAAAGCTTGTCACCGTCTAAAAAGCGCGTCTTCGCATCGTCTGTTTACTCATACAGTATACCATATTTTTTCCGCTTTTGCAACAGTTTTTTTATATTTTGTTGCATTTGCCATACCCTTTTGAGCTGTTGTGGAAAATTTTTGTGGTTTTTATACTCATTTTTTTGGGAAGTTTGTAATATTTATCAGATTTAAAATCATATTTTTGTGCATTTCTCACACATGCGTAGATCTTATGCTTTGATAAACGTCAACAAGCAAAGTGGCGATTTGCACAAATCCATGCCTCTTTTTGTTCCACAATCTGTTTTTTATCGATACTTTTTCTATATTGTATAAATATACATCCAGGCCATGCCGACT
The DNA here is from genome assembly GCA_045592185.1 of Candidatus Flemingiibacterium sp. Lineage (GTDB taxonomy): Bacteria > Bacillota > Clostridia > Oscillospirales > CAG-272 > Flemingiibacterium. The sequence goes on along the minus strand of JAZNUF010000071.1, from coordinate 7,736 downwards.
CTTGACAAGCTCCCTGTAATATGGTATAATTGTATCGCAAAAGAATAAGCGCACTTCATGGGAGAGGACTCCCTTGTCGGAACCGCCGCAGGACGGCGGCTTTCGGGGATAAGGAAACGGCGGTGAAAATCCGCGGCAACAGCCATTACCGTAATATAGGGTATTTTTACAGTATACCTATTAAGTCGGAATGCTTATCGTTGTGCGAGATGTAAAGGCTCCTTGGGCGAAATCGGAGGAAGCCGACACAGTGGTACGGCAGGGTACCTTTTTTGTGTCGCCTTTTCCATGAACCGTGGGAGGGGCGTTTATTTTATCCTTTTGTAAGAACACAAATACGAAAGGAATTAAAAATCATGAAAAAGCAATTATTTACCCTTTTACTTCTCCTTATGACAGTGCTTACTCTCTTTTCCTGCGGCGAGGAAGCAGCCGGCGGCCTTTGGGAAAATGCCGTATACACGGAGAACACAGAATTCGGCGATGGCGCAAAGACTGTAACCGTTACCGTCAATGCTCAGGAAAAATCCGTTGTATGGACTATCAAAACCGATGCCGAAACCCTTGGAGAGGCTCTGCTTGAGCACCAGCTTATCGCCGGTGATGAAAGCGAATTTGGCCTGTACATCAAGGTTGTCAACGGAATCACCGCCGATTACGACATAGATGCAAGCTATTGGGCTTTCACGAAGGACGGAGAATATATGATGACCGGTGTTGACGGCACCGTAATCGCCGATGGCGATAAATATGAGCTTACCTATACAAAATAAACACGCGCGCAAAGCCTTTGAAATTTCCGTATTTGCCATGCTTGGTGCCCTGATGTTCGCCTCGAAAATAATCATGGAGATTTTGCCGAATATTCACCTGCTCGGAATGTTCACCGTGGTATTTACGGTAGTTTTCAGAAAAAAAGCTCTTGTTCCCATTTACATTTTTGTTTTGATGCTGGGAATTTACTACGGCTTTTCCCCTTGGTGGATTCCATATCTTTACATATGGACAGTTCTATGGGGGATAACGATGCTTCTTCCGAAGAATCTTTCGCCCATGGCGGCAAAAATAGTTTATCCCCTCATCTGCGGTCTTCACGGCTTCGCTTTCGGAACATTGTACGCTCCTGCACAGGCGATAATGTTCGGCTTTGGTTTTAATCAAACCGTGGCGTGGATTGTGGCAGGACTTTATTGGGATTTGGTGCACGGGCTTGGCAATCTGGCGGCCGGGCTGCTTATTGTGCCTCTTGCGAATCTTTTGAAGAAGCTTGTGGCAAGAAGGTAGAAAATCGGGGAACAGTTCCGTAACGAACTGTTCCCCGTTATATTTTTTATCGCCGTCTTTTTCGATTTTTTGAACGGATGATTCTTGCCGCTATGAGGGCAAGAATATATATGCCTGCAATCACAACTGCCCATATAATAATGGTAGTAAATACAGCGCTCACTAAAAATTCCGATATTAGGTCAAATATATAAAGAAAATTATCGCGGCTTACGCTGTTTTTCGTAACAAGGTCGCAACTGCCAAGCTTCTCGCCCTTGTAAACAACGCTCAGCTCTCCGCCCACTTCCCCCTCGCTCACGGGTGCGGTGAAATATTCGCGGTTGAGAGTCCATTCAAGACTGATATCCGTTAAAACATCCACCTCTGCGGGAAGATAAAATTCAATGTTTTCCGCCGGAAAAAGCCCCACATAGTCAACTCTGCCCGAAAGCTTCACCGGTAATTCGCAAATCATATCCGAGGTAGTCAGGATTTTTTTATAGTCGTAAGCGTCAAAGGCCCACTTAATAAGCTCCGCGGCCTGGGTGTAGGAATAGATATACTTGTCATCGGATGCAGCTCCCATACACACCACCACATAGGTAAGTCCATTCCTCGTTGCGGTAGTTACAAGGCAATTCCCACCCTCGGGAGTATACCCTGCATTGAGCCCTCTCGGAACGTTCCATTTGTACAGATATTGAACGCTTGTGGAGAAGAAATAGTTTTTGTTGAAGACTGTACGTTTTTTCGCTTTGTTAGTGGGTGGTATTTCAAACTTCTCCACCGTTGCCATGTCGCATATGGGTGATATGGAATAGGCGTAAGCGGCAATTATCGCCGTATCTCTCGCAGTGGTTACCATAGCGGGATTGTGCATACCCGTTGGGTTTGTATAATGGGTATTAACAGCGCCGATTTCCTTGGCCTTTTCGTTCATGAGCCGACAGAAGTTCTCCACGCTCCCCGCTGCCTCAAAGGCGAGGACATTCGCCGCATCATTGGCACATCCGCAAATCAGGGCGTACAGCAGTTGTTCAACGGTCAGTACCTCTCCCTGCTTTAGGGCGATGTTATTTCCGCTGACTCCCACAAGTGCGCCGCCGTCAACAGTGATTTCCCGTGACAGGTCATCCCCTAACTGCTCCAGGGCAACAATGGCTGTCATAAGCTTCACCGTTGAAGCCGGAAATATAGTATCATCCGCGTCATACTCATATATGTATCTGTCATTTTCGATATTGTAGACGCAGGCGGCATTGACATTTTTTATTAGGGGCGGCTCAGACACTCCCTTGTTCTCCGCACCGCTGCACACAACGGTGAAAAGCGTCAACAGAGCAATCGCCGCAGACAAAAGCCTGTATTTCATAGCATACACCAACCCTTTTTATTTATCCGTGTTTTTTTCGAAATACTCAAGCGCACAAGCTTTATCCTTTTCTATCTGCCCTTTAAGGCTCTCTATATTATCGAATTTCATTTCATCGCGAATTCGATGATGGAATTCAACCTTTATATTTTCATCATACAAAATTCCGCTGTATCCGATAATGTGGGTTTCGCAGTTAAGCGCACCGTCTGTGCTGACCGTAGGACGAGTTCCCACGTTTGCAACCCCCACATAGCTTTTATTTTCTATGAACACCCGGCAGGCGTAAATTCCTCCCTTGGGGACAATATGCCCCTCGGGGAAATTTTGATTTATGGTAGGAATCCCGATGGTTCTTCCTATTTCGTTTCCGTGGGTTACCTTGAAATCAATAAAAAAGCCCCGTCCCAAAAGGTCTGCCGCCGCCGCCATGTCCCCTTTTTCAATGTATCCGCGGATTTTTGTGGAGCTGACCTGCTCTCCTCGGGCAAAAACAGGCGGAACAATCACACAGTCGCAGGGTGACATCAACTGCCGAAGGGTATGACAATCGCCGCTTCCCCCTACGCCGAAGCGGAAATTAAAGCCGCAAACGGCACACGCCGCACCGCATTTTTCCTTTAAAAGCTCCTGCACAAATCTTTCGGGGGTATAGGAGCGGACCTTCTCAAAGCTTTCGAGAAAGGCGTAATCCACCCCCAATGAGGCTATAAGAGAAAGGCGCTCCGAGAGGGTTGTAATATGCTTTGTATCGGGTTTGTTCGGAAGTACCGCCGTACCATCGGCAAAGGTCCATACAGCTGAGGGAATCCCTCTTTCCTTCGCGATTTCAACGGCTTTTAAAATAAGCTCGGTATGCCCTCGGTGTACTCCGTCAAAATTCCCGAGAGCCACAGAGAGAGGAGAGCTTATACCCTCCTCCCTCTGCATATTGTGGAGATTTAATATATCCATAATTCTTTAAACACCAAGATAGTTCTTAACAAGGGTGTTAAGAAGTTCATCTCTGTCGATTCTGCGTATAAGGCTTCTGGCGTTTTTATGGTTTGTAATATATGTTGGGTCCTCGGAAAGGATGTAACCGACAAGCTGATTTATGGGATTATATCCCTTTTCGCGAAGAGCCTCATATATTGTAACGAGAGTTCTTCTTGTTTCATCTTCTCTCTCGTCATGGACAGAGAAAGTAATAGTTTTGCTCTGGTCAGAGGACATCTGAGCTTCTCTATCGGCTGTTTGCATCGGCATATAACTTCAATCCTTTCTGTGAGGCGGGACACGCAAGTGACCAAACACTCTTTATGTGATTATATGATACACCATTTAGCAAAAAAATGCAATATATTTTTCCCTTTTGTAAGATAAATGTAATCTTAAAAGCGTTGTCCTCCTATTTCTTGACACCTTTACGTCTAATGCCCGTTTTTTTGATATTTTTCGCCATTTTTTTCACTGACGTGCCGCCCTTTCCCGATGGGATTTTCCCTCGGGTTTTCCCCTGGGGATTTCGCTGTCCCACCGCCCTCTCAGGCTTCACAAGACAATCGGCGGAAAATCCAATCAAGTCCTCCCGTCCGCATTTTTTCAGCGCTTTTCTGACAAGAGGAGCATTCTCCGGACGGTTAAATTGCAGCAGCGCCCTTTGCATCTGCTTTTCTTCATAATCCTTGACACAGTAAACGGGCTTCATATTCAGGGGGTTGATGCCCGTGTAGTACATGACCGTTGAGGCAGTACCGGGAGTTGGGTAAAAATCCTGTACCTGCTCGGGTGCGTAACCCCATTTTTTCAGATACAGCGCCAATTCCACCGCATCGGCAAGACTGCTCCCCGGATGGCTCGACATAAGATACGGTACTATATACTGCTCCTTTCCAAAGCTTTTGGTAAGCTCAAAATACCGTTTTTTAAAGGCTTCAAAAACCTCCACGTCCGGCTTCCCCATAAAAGAAAGCACATTATGAGAGCAGTGCTCCGGGGCAACCTTAAGCTGACCGCTTACATGGTCGCGGACAAGCTTCTTGAAAAAGCTTTCGTCCTTATCCGCCAACATATAGTCAAAGCGGATACCCGAGCGGATAAAGACCTTTTTAACCTTAGGCAGACTCTCTACCCGCCTTAAAAGCTCGATATATTCCCTGTGGTCTGCCACGAGGTTCTTACAAGGCTTAGGGGCAAGACATTTTCGCTGGGTGCAAACCCCGTCCTTTAACTGCTTCTCGCAGGCGGGATGTCTGAAATTAGCCGTAGGACCACCAATATCGTTGATGTATCCCTTGAAATTTGAAAGCTCGGTAATTTTCTTCGCTTCCGCTACCACCGAGTCGATGGAACGGGAACGAACCGTCCGTCCCTGGTGAAAAGCAAGGGCACAGAAATTACAGCCTCCGAAGCATCCCCGATTATGGGTGATTGAGGTTTCCACCTCGGTGATGGCAGGAACGCCGCCCATTTTCTCATAGGACGGGTGGTATCTCCGAGTATAAGGCAGAGCGTAGACTGCATCTAACTCCTCCCTCTCAAGAGGGGGCATAGGTGGATTTTGCACAAGCTGCTTTGTATCATAATATTCCACCATCGCAAGACCGTTGACCGCATCGGTGTTTCGGTATTGCACTCCGAAAGCCTCGGCATATTTTTTCTTGTCGGTCTTTAATTCATTATAATCCCAGCTTGCCGCTACGGGGTAATGGACAGCGTCCCCCCTGGGGCAGAGATAGACCGTACCGCGGACATCGTGAATCTTCTTTATGGGAACGCCCTTGTCAAGCAGCGCGGCAATTCGTCTGAGTATGTTTTCGCCCATACCGTAGGTCAAAATATCCGCCCTCGAATCCACAAGCACGGAACGGCGAACCTTGTCGTCCCAATAATCATAGTGGGCAAATCGCCGCAACGAGGCTTCAAGCCCGCCGAGAATAATCGGCACATCACCATATGCTTCTCGGATTCGGTTGCAGTAAACGATAACCGCGCGGTCGGGGCGAAGTCCCATCTTTCCGCCGGGAGAATAATAGTCGTAGGAACGGCGTTTTTTTGATACGGTGTAGTGTGCGACCATAGAGTCTATATTGCCCGCAGTCACGAGAAAACCAAGACGGGGCTTTCCAAATTCGCGGAATGCCTCGCAGGATTTATAATCGGGCTGTGAAAGAATCGCCACGCGAAAGCCCTCCGCTTCAAGGACTCTTGATATTATTGCAACGCCGAAGCTGGGGTGGTCTACATAAGCGTCCCCCGTCACGTAAACAAAATCGGGGCGGTCCCACCCGCGAAGCTCCATTTCTTCTCTGTTTATGGGCAAAAACTCACAACTCATCTATCTTACTTCCTTTATTTTATCCATACAGTTAACTCAAATATCTGTTCTTTAATTTTACCATAAATAAAAGAAAAAATCAATACCGCACCTTAATTTACAGGTGCGGTATTTTTCTGTTATTCAGCCGACTCGTTTGCTACAACACCATTATCCACTATAAAAGTGGGAATAATCTCCTGGAAAAGCATAAACTGCTTGAGATACGGTTCTCCGTATTCTTCAATATACTGTCTGTATCCTCCGGCGTCAATGTCCTCAGAAGTCACCTTAAGTCCCTCGATTTCCGCAATAGCCTGAGCCGCAAGGTAACGTACCGCCTCCGCCTTTAAGCTTTCCATACGACCTTCAATATACTCATCCATGCTTTCAACCCCAAGAACGGTTTTCAGATAATTTTCCGCGGAATAACCGTAAATATAAGCGTTGGTTTCGTGCATATATATCTCATAATCAACAAGGTAATCTATCACGCTCTGGGGAATTTCACTGCAGGTTGCCTTGTCAATCAAATCCTTGAACACATAAAAACGCTGACTGGAAACAACCCAATCCTCAATATCAGAAATAAGGTCTTCTATGCTGTCCTGACCGCTGTATTTCGCTATTTCCTCGGTGAGAGTTGCCTTGATAAGCGCCCCTTGAATGAAGTTAATTGTAACCTCAAAATTTCCCACCTTACCGGCCAACTCCTCTTCATCGTAATCCGCAGGGTAAGTAACGTCTATTGTGACCGTTTCCCCGGGCATATGCCCCATAAGCTGATTTACGTCAATGTATCCCTCAGCATACTCCGTTTCGCCTATTACAACATTTCTGCCCAGCTTACCGGTGTTTGCGCCGTCAATCTGTACGCCGTCCAAATAGCCCACATAGTCGATGTTTACCGTGTCGCCACTTTCAACAGCTCTGTCGACAATTTCCTCGTAGGTATCGTAATTTTCAAGCAGGGCGTCAATCTCCGCCTGCACCGCTTCCTCGCTGGCAACCACCGCACTCTCGGGGATTTCAATACCCTTATAGTCAGGTAGCGTAACGATATCCGATGCCTTTACTCCCTCAAAAAATCCGTTTTCATCAAGTCCTGCACTGTGGTTGTAGCCCTCTGTGCTTGTATTGTCCTCATCCGTATTCGGCGTTTTCTCGCCGCAGGATACAAAGGACAGGGCAAGGGCTGCCGACATTACGAGAGCGATAAGTGTTTTTAAAGCTTTCATGGTTATCTCCATTCTAAAAATATTTGTATGAACTGTTTTCCACCAAGGAAAAATCATTCCGAAAATTACTTTGCGCCGTTATAAGGGGCACACACATACGAAAAATGTCCCAAACTCAAAAGTTCATGGCAGACCTTTCTTGCCAAAGCCTCGTCAGTGAAAATTCCAAATACGGACGGACCGCTTCCACTCATCATTGCGCCAATGGCTCCGCCCTCTTTCATGGTACGGCGAATTAGGCTTGCCACCGGTCTATGAGGAAGTACCGCATCCTCAAAGGAATTTCTCATTCCCTCGGCGATTTTAACTATATCGCCTTTCTGAAGAAAGGGCAGAAGCTTTTCCGTAAAATCGCTGTTTCCACCTGCCGAAAGCTCATCAATAAGCTTGTACGCCCATGGGGTTGAAACCCCCTCGCCGCCGCAGGCGATTACTATAAAGCAGTCCGGTATTGAAGGACACGGGGTTAGTTTTTCTCCAATCCCCTCTGCTATACAGCTGCCGCCTCTAACGCAAAAGGGTATATCCGCCCCCAGCTCTTTTCCCATAAGGCAGAGCTCCT
>JAZNUF010000070.1:0-2503 GCA_045592185.1 Candidatus Flemingiibacterium sp. | reverse complement strand
ATACCCGTAAAAATTTTCAAAGACTATTTTATGAAATAATTGTAAACACTCACGTTGATTCTATTTATTTTTATGTTTATTGCGCTTTTTGATTTGATAAGCGTCCCTGAGCATTTTTATGCTGTCGCTGAAAACGTGAATCTTGCTTTCTCGGTGGTTGATTATTTTAACGGGCATTTCTTTGATTTTTGCTCCGAAATTTACGCCTTTGATTATTACCTCAAAATCAAATGCAAAGCCGTCTACCTCACACTCGGAGAAAATTTTCTTTGCCATGTCACGGCGAAATCCCTTGAAGCCGCATTGGGAATCGGACAGATTAAATCCTCCTATCAGTGAAAGGCAGCGAATGTATATTTTCGAGGCTATTTTTCTAATGGGAGTGTAGCCCTCATAACCGTCACCGGACAGATTTCGAGAGCCGATAACCATATCTATGCTGTCATCGGATGCAAATATGTCCGCGGCGGTTTTTACTACTTCAAGGCCATAGGCTAAATCACAGTCGGTGAAGATGATTACATCGCCGGAAGCACTCATGACGCCGTGGCGTATGGCACAGCCTTTTCCTCTGTTGTTCTCATATCCCACTGCCAATATGTTCGGGTCGGAGAAGTTTTCTACCGCTGCCCGACAGTTATCACGGCTTCCGTCATCGCAGAAAATCACTTCATAATCTTCAAAAGTGTTTTTCATGTATTCGGAAACGGTTTTCAAGGTGTCATTTATAATGCTGCTTTCATTGTACATGGGAATACAAAGAGAAACTTTCATTTTGCCAAAATCCTTTCTTCTGGTAGCTCATTTCTTTTTGTAAATGAATATATCAAAATCTGCGGTTATTTCAAGGGAGGAAAGGGCGTCAAGCTTTGCCGCATCCTCACGGGAGGTTTTAAAGGCGTAGGGCGTCATCATAAAAAGACTTCGCAGGTCAGCACCGTCACAAAGGAAAGAATAAGAGAGATTCTTGTATTCAAACTCCTTAAAGTCCACAGGTAAATCGCGTCTGCCCTCATTTTCGTAGGCTTCGCTGTAAATAGCCTCCTTAAGCTCGTAAAGGTGGCGTTTTCCCGCGCCAACAACTATCAATCTTCCGTCATCCTTCAGTATCCGTGAAAATTCTTCCTCGGCAACGGGCGCAAACAAACTCACCGCCAAATCAGCAGATTTGTTCGCTATAGGTAAAGAAAACACGCTGCTAACTCCGAAAAAGCAATGGAGCTTGGCTTCCTTTGCACGTTTTGCTGCCTTATCACAAGCGTACTTTGATAAATCAAAGCCGTAAAGAGCACGGCATTTCTCGGCGATTTTTACGGAATAGTAACCGTCACCGCAGCCGCAGTCTATAACGGTATCGCATCCTGCGGCAATTTCCGCCACAGCCTCGGCGAGTGGAAGATAATAATCTTTACTTAGGAATTCCGTCCTTGCTCTGACCATGTCCCGGTCGTCACCCGAGCCGGATTTTACTGGAGCGAGATTTACATATCCGCTTTTTGCTCTATCGAAGCAATGTCCCTTTGGGGAGGCGCAGATAAGACTTCCGCCCGACTCTGTAAGGGCTTTTTTGCAGATAGGGCATAGGAGTAAGCTCATGGCGGTTCTTCTTTCATGAAAATATAGTATTGGCAACTATGGGAGTTTTATGCCAATGTTGACCATTACACATATATTATAAATCAAATTTCAATGGTTGGCAAGCCCTTATAGGAAACTTTTACACTTTTATAATAAAATAGGTGCATCCTATTGTTTGGATGCACCTGAAAAATTATATGTCAGTCGATTTTTGCAAGATACGCTTTTTGTTCGTCACTCAGAACTTCAAGAGATGCTCCGAGGGCCTTTAGTTTGAGTGCCGCTACTTCGTTGTCGATTTCTCTCGGAACTTGGTATACCTTCTTATCAAGCTCGCCCTGATGCTTCACCAAATATTCAAGGCTCTTTGCCTGAATTGCGAAGCTCATATCCATGATTTCAGCGGGATGTCCGTTACCTGCGGCAAGATTTACAAGTCTGCCCTCCGCAAGGAGGTTGATGATCCGTCCGTCTTCCATCTCATATCCCATGATGTTGGGCTTACGCTCCCACATCCGCTTGGCTTTTTTTGCAAGCTCCACTTTGTTTATTTCTACGTCAAAATGTCCGCTGTTTGACAGAAGCACACCGTCCTTCATCTTGTCAAAATGCTCGGCGCGTATAACGTCCTTGCAGCCGGTAACTGTGATGAAAAGGTCACCGAGGGAGCAAGCTTCGTCCATGGTCATTACGCGGAAGCCGTCCATAACCGCTTCGATTCCCTTAACGGGGTCAATTTCGGTGACAATCACGTTTGCGCCCATACCTTTAGCGCGCATCGCAACGCCCTTGCCGCACCATCCGTAGCCCGATACCACCACGGTTTTGCCTGCAATTATAAGATTGGTGCTGTTCATGATACCGTCAAGGGTGGACTGCCCCGTTCCGTAGCGATTGTCAAAAAGATGCTTGCAGTCGGCATCGT
>JAZNUF010000069.1:0-6141 GCA_045592185.1 Candidatus Flemingiibacterium sp. | reverse complement strand
ATAGCAAAATCCGATGAAATGATGTGTAACGGCTGTTCAAGCTGTGAAAAGGTTTGTCCATACGGTGCAATTACATATCAGGAAAAAGAATTTAAAATGCCCGATCGCACTACAAGGATTCGCCGTGTTGCATCTGTAAATCCTGCGGTATGCCAGGGCTGCGGTGCTTGTACCGTTGCTTGTCCTTCGGGAGCTATGGACTTAAACGGCTTCAAAAACTCTCAAATAATGGCGGAGGTAGACGCGATATGCAAGATGTGAAAGAATTTAAACCATTAATCGTAGCCTTCTGCTGTAACTGGTGCTCCTACGCCGGCGCGGACCTTGCAGGAAACAACAGACTTGCTTATCCGGCGGATGTGAAAATTATCCGTGTTCCCTGCTCTTGCCGCGTGAATCCTATGTTCATACTGCGTGCGTTTCAGCGCGGTGCTGACGGCGTAATTATCTGCGGATGTCACCCCGGCGACTGTCATTACACCTCCGGCAACTACTACGCACGCCGCCGTATGTCGCTGCTATTTTCACTTCTCGACTATATGGGAATCGAGCGTGAGCGTACAAGAGTTGAATGGGTATCCGCAGCGGAGGGCGCAAAATTCGCCGCAACCATGAATGATTTCGTGGAGAACGTGACTAAGCTTGGCCCCAACAAGAGATTGGAGGATTTGCGATGCAAGAAATGATTCGTGATAAAATGGTAGCACGAGCCAAAGAGCTTCTCGCCAATGGCATCGTTGACCGTGTTCTCGGCTGGCGACAGGGTGAATTTGTGTATGACGCAATTCCTGCTGTTTTTATGAGTGCCGAAGAACTTGAAAAAGACTTGGTTTTCGGCGACTACTGCGGCGCAAACCTTTCCAAATATCTCATTGAGCAAACAAGAAAATCGGAGAAAAAAGTTCTTGTATTTTTAAAACCCTGTGATACATACAGCTTTAATCAGCTCCTTACAGAGCACCGCTTCGACCGTGAAAAAGTTTTTGCCATTGCGCTCCCTTGTGAGGGTATGCTTGATGTGTCTAAGACCATCAATGCCGCTGACGGTATCGTTAATATAAATGTCGACTACGAAAATGTAACCATCTCTACCCTTTATGATGGTGACATAGTCATTCCCCGCAGCGAAATTCTCGCTGAAAGATGCGTTAACTGCAAATCGAAAATACCCGTAGCTCTCGATGAAATCATCGGTTATGAAAATGATGAGGTTACCGAATGTAATCGCTTCGATTCGGTTTCAAATCTTGAAGCTATGACACCCGATGAACGGTTCGCTTTTTGGCAGAACGAGCTTTCTCGCTGCATCCGCTGCAACGCCTGCCGAGATGTTTGTCCTGCTTGTACCTGCGAAAAATGCGTATTTGACAACCCAAATTCAGGCGTTGAGTCTAAGGCTCCGTCAGATGATTTTGAGGAAAAGAATTTTCATATTATAAGAGCCTTTCACGTAGCCGGCAGATGTACCGACTGCGGCGAATGCTCAAGAGTATGTCCCCAACACATTCCCCTGCATCTTCTCAATCGCAAGCTTATAAAGGACATGAACGAGATGTGGGGCGAATATACCGCAGGAAAGGCAGTTGGCAGCCGCGCTCCTCTCGTAAGCTTCGATTATGAAGACATGGAGCCTGCCGAGGCAGTTGAAAGGAGAGATAGCGATGCGTAAAATTTCACTTTCACAGCTTGATTCACTTTTCTTGTCCATTGCTGACACCCATACCATTTATTTACCGACAGACTCTGCCGAGGGCGCAAAATTTACAAAATGGGCAGAGGGTGCAGAGCTTTCCGATGCCCTCAATACCGTCCGTGGCATCAAGGATTTCTTTTTCCCTCAAAGTGAAGATTTGATGAAATTTAAAACCGAGGGAAAGAAGATTGAAGTTATTGACATCCGTTCAGAAGCAGAGGATTTTGTAATTTTCGGTGCGAGAGCCTGCGATGTTCGCGCAATGACTGTTCTTGATAATGTATTTTTGCATCAAGAGCCGGTCGACACCTACTACAAAAACCGCCGCGGCCATGGAATCATTATGTCAATGGCTTGTACAAGGCCTGTGGAGTCCTGTTTCTGTGGCACATTCGACATAGATGCCGCAAATCCCGAGGGGGATGTGGTCTGCTACAAAACCGATGACACCCTTTACATGGATGCAAAAACCGAAAAAGGAGAGGCTTTGCTATCTTCTCTCGGAGCCGTTGTATCCGATTGTGACTGCAATGCGGTAAATGAACAGAAAGAGCTCATAAAGTCGCGTCTTGGCAAGCTCCCTCTCGCAACTCTCTCAAAGGATTCCTTTGGCGAGGGAAAAACAGAAAATTTCTTTAATGCTCCCGAATGGGCTGAGCTTTCCGAATCTTGTCTTGGATGCGGAACTTGTACCTTTGTCTGCCCCACCTGCCAATGCTACGACATTCGTGATTTCAAAATCAATGACGGAGTTGTACGTTACCGTTGCTGGGACTCCTGTATGTATTCAGATTTCACGAAAATGTCCGCAGGACAGCCAAGACTTACTCAGCTTGAACGATTCCGTCAAAGATTTATGCACAAGCTGGTTTATTATCCCGAGCGCTACGGCGGACTGTTCTCCTGCGTTGGATGCGGACGCTGCCTTAACAAATGCCCCATCCGCACAAATATTGTAAAGGTAATGAAAAAGTTAGGAGGCGCGGACAATGACAAATGAGGCTCTTATTCCCGCAATCGGCGAAGTTGTTGACATCAGAATTGATACTCCGGATGTCAAAACCTTCCGCGTGGTAACTCCGAGTGGCGAAAAACCTTTTATCCACAAACCCGGTCAGTGCGCTATGCTCTCTGTTCCCGGCGTGGGTGAGGGTATGTTCTCCATAACCTCCTCTCCCACAAATGAGGAATATATGGAGTTTTCAATCAAAAAATGCGGATGCGTCACCGAGTGGCTTCACTCCATGGAGGTAGGTCAGCAGATCACCATACGCGGCCCCTACGGAAATTCTTTCCCCGTTGACACAGAATTTGCCGGCAAGGATATGCTGTTTATTGCAGGCGGTATCGGTCTTGCACCCCTCCGCTCGGTAATCAACTACTGCCGCCATTATCGTGACCGCTACGGCAAAATTGACATCGTTTACGGTGCGCGCTCCAAGGATGACCTTGTGGACTACAATGAAATCATCACCGAATGGATGAAGGACGAGGGTGTAAATGTTCATCTGACCATCGACCGCGAGCAAGAGGGTTGGGACGGTCATGTTGGATTTGTTCCCAACTATGTGAAAGAGCTTGGCTTTGACACGAATAAAATAGCCATCCTCTGCGGCCCTCCGATAATGATTAAATTCACCCTCCAAGGACTCATTGATATCGGATTTTCAAAAGAGCAGGTTTACACTACTCTTGAGATGCGTATGAAATGCGGAATCGGCAAATGCGGACGCTGCAATGTAGGCAGCAAATACATATGCAAGGACGGTCCTGTTTTCCGCTTTGATGCTATTGATGAGCTTCCCGATGAATACTAAAAAGCCCTCGCTAATCGAAAGGCTATGGTCATATAAACGAAAGGACAACCGATTTTATGGAAAACATGGTAACAGTTTATCTGTTTGGCAAGCAATATAGCGTGCCGAGCAATCTCACTATCATGCGCGCAATGGAATATGTGGGCTACAAGCTTGTCCGCGGCTGCGGATGCCGTAACGGATTTTGTGGTGCTTGCGCTACGATTTACAGAATCAAGGGTGAACGGGAGCTAAAAACCTGCCTTGCTTGTCAAACTAAGGTTGAGGAAGGAATGTACGTTGCAACCCTTCCCTTCTTCCCCCTTGTAAAGGAAGTTTACGACATAGAGAACATTCCCGTAACCGACCGGGTTATGATGCAGCTTTATCCCGAAATTTACGCTTGTGTTGGTTGCAATGCCTGCACAAAGTCGTGTACACAAGGGCTTAATGTAATGCAGTACATCGCTTATGCACAAAGAGGCGAATTTGACAAATGTGCCGAGGAATCCTTTGACTGCGTAATGTGCGGAGTATGTTCCTCACGCTGCCCTGCAGGAATCTCTCATCCTCAGGTTGCAATGCTTGCACGCAGAATCAACGGAAAATATTTGGCACCCAAGAGTGAGCACCTTGAAGAACGTGTAAAGGAAATCAAGGACGGCACATTCACCGAGCTTATTGAAGCACTCATGGGCAAGCCCGTGGAAGAGCTTAAAGAGCTTTACAATACCCGTGAAATTGAGAAATAAGGAGGACATACAACGATGTACGCAAAAGAGTTTGAAGCGTCTCTCAAAGCGGTTGAAGCGGCAAGAGAAGCAAATATCGCTTACGAGCCTGCTCGCATGACCGCAAAAGAAAAAGAGGACCTCCTGACTGCATATCACCCCGATTACAAAAAAACCGAGTTCACCACTCTCAAAGTCGGTGCAAACAAAGGGGACACCGTTCCTCATGAGCTTGCAGAGATGCTCGAGGCAAACAGCAGAATCAAAGCCTCTGATGTAGATTTAACCGCGCCAAAGTATGATGTAGACGTGCTGATAATCGGTGGCGGCGGTGCAGGAGCATCAGCGGCCATTGAAGCCCACGAGGCAGGAGCTAACGTAATGATAGTCACAAAGCTCCGTATCGGAGATGCCAATACAATGATGGCGGAGGGCGGTATTCAGGCGGCTGACAAGCCCAACGATTCTCCGGCACAGCATTTTCTCGATGCTTTCGGCGGGGGACACTTCGCGGCAAAGCGTGAGCTTCTTTCAAAGCTCGTATGCGATGCTCCCGAAGCTATTAAATGGCTCAACGACTTAGGTGTCGAGTTTGACAAAGCTCCCGATGGCACGATGGTTACCACCCACGGCGGCGGCACATCAAGAAAACGTATGCACGCGGCTAAGGACTATTCCGGTGCAGAAATCATGCGTACCCTTCGGGATGAGGTATTGAACCGAAAGATTCCCGTTGTGGACTTCACCTCAGCTATAGAGCTGATTCTCGACAAGAACGGCAAAGCGGCAGGAGCAGTACTTCTCAACATGGAAACAAACGAGCTTATGGTCGCTAAGGCAAAAACCGTCATTATCGCTACCGGCGGTGCGGGACGTATGCACTATCAAGGCTTCCCCACCTCAAACCATTACGGAGCAACGGCAGACGGACTTGTGCTTGGATACAGAGTTGGTGCAAAGCTTCTTTATGCCGAAACCCTTCAGTATCATCCCACCGGCGCGGCATTCCCACAACAGATTTTCGGCGCACTTGTTACCGAAAAGGTTCGTTCTCTGGGTGCAAAGCTGGTAAATCGTGACGGCAAAGTGTTCATGCACCCCCTTGAAACCCGTGACGTTGCGGCGGCTTCCATTATTCGCGAATGTTCAACTCATGGCAAAGGCATTGACACAGGAGATGGACTTGCTGTATGGCTCGATACCCCGATGATTGAAAAAATAGGCGGCGAGGGTACTATCGAAAGACGTATTCCTGCCATGATGCGTATGTTTGGCTCTTACGGCATCGACATCAGAAAAGAGCCCATACTCGTTTACCCCACCCTCCACTATCAAAACGGCGGCCTTGACATAAATGTTGACGGAGAAACCACCAATGTGGAAAATCTTTATGTTGCAGGCGAGGCAGTAGGCGGCATCCACGGACGTAACCGTTTAATGGGCAACTCCCTTCTTGACATTATCGTCTTCGGAAGGAATGCCGGCAAAAACGCGGCTTCTAAAGCAGCTCATGTGACTGTCGGCGAGCTTACCCTTGACCACATTGCAAAATTCGATGCAGAACGTGCATCGGCAGGTATTGTAACCGATGCCGTTTCTCCCAAGCTTCTCCCGGTCTACACAAGAAAAAAATCTGAAATGTAAAGTGTATAGAAAAACGAATACACTTGCAGTACCAACTCAGTCACTTATGTTATACCGAAATAATGAATAACAAAAAATCACCGCAAATCCGAGTTTCTCGAATTTGCGGTGATTTGGTTTTTTAAAGAATTTCGTATTTTTTCGTCTTGCTGCTGTTGTATGCCGCTTCTACAACTTTTTGAGAACGTATAGCATCTGCAGCGGTTACGGGAATTTCTCCCTCGCCCGCAACGGCTCTGCCAAAGGCTTCGATTTCTTTGGTATACATATTACCGAA
>JAZNUF010000068.1:0-4043 GCA_045592185.1 Candidatus Flemingiibacterium sp. | reverse complement strand
TGGCGGAGGAACTCGTGACCGAGACCCACGCCCTCACCCGCGCCCTCAATAAGACCGGGAATATCCGCCATAACAAAGGAGGAACCTTCCCCCATTCTCACAACACCCAGAACAGGGGTGAGGGTTGTGAAATGGTAGTTGGCAATTTTGGGTTTTGCCTCGCTTACAACCGAAACCAGGGTGGATTTGCCTACATTTGGGAAGCCGATAAGTCCCACATCTGCCAAAAGTTTAAGCTCCAGTGTAACATCAAGTTCTTCACCGGGGTTGCCACTCTTTGCAAATCTTGGCACCTGACGGGTGGAAGTGGCAAAATGCTGATTTCCCCAACCGCCGCGGCCGCCTTTAAGAGCCACAAAAGGCTCACATTCGGACATATCCTTTATGATGCGTCCGCTTTCGGCATCGCGTATAATAGTGCCCGGCGGCACGGGAATTACAATATCCGCGCCGTTTTTGCCGTGGAATTTTTCAGTACCGCCGTCACCGCCGTTTTCGGCAACGAATTTCCTCCTGTATCTGAAGGCAAGGAGGGTATTTGTACCCTCATCGATTTTGAATATGACATTTCCGCCAACGCCGCCGTCACCGCCGGAGGGACCGCCCTCGGATACATATTTTTCACGGTGGAACGCAACGCAGCCGTTGCCGCCGTTTCCTGCTTTTATGTGAATTGTAACTTTATCTATAAACATTTTAAAACTCCTTGTGTCTGAGTACTTCCGTTTCATACTGAAAACCGTGAGACAAGCCGTACTCCTCCTAGAGAGGATATGGAACATATCTCGCTCGTATGGCTGTCAGGATGAGTATACTACCCGTTTATCATCGAAAGGAAGGTTGGCTCATCAATAATCTTTACGCCGAGGCTCTCTGCTTTTGTGAGCTTTGAGCCTGCCGCTTCTCCTGCAAGCACGTAGGAGGTTTTCTTTGAAACCGATGATGAGGTTTTTCCGCCGTGAGCTTCGATGAGGGCTTCGGCTTCATCGCGCTTCATGGTGGGAAGAGTTCCCGTTATTACAAAAGTCAGTCCGGCAAGGGAGTTGCCTTTCTTTACTTTTTGATGTACTGTGGTAACACCGAGAGCTTTCAGTTTGTCAACAAGCTGTCGGGTACTTTTGTGAGAGAAAAAGTCAACGATATATTTTGCGGTAATTTCTCCCACATCATCAATACCGCAAAGCTCCTCCTCCGAAAGGGTGAAAAACACTTCGATATCCTCGAATCTGTCTGCAAGCACCTGCGCTGCCTTAGCTCCCACTTGCCGTATTCCAAGACCGTACAAAAGCCGTGCAAGTCCTGAGGACTTGGATTTTTCGATTGCCGCCGTAAGATTAGACGCGCTTTTTTCGCCCATTCGTTCAAGGGACGCCAAATCTTCCCCCTTGAGGGTATAGATGTCGGCAAAATCCTTGACGAGTCCCTCTTTATGGAGCATGGCTATAATGGATTTTCCCATGCCGTCAATATCCATAGCGTCCTTGGAAACAAAATGCTCGAGGCTTCTGGTTAATTGGGCTGGGCAAGCGGAATTGACACAGCGGTACGCGGCCTTTCCGCTGAGGGCTTCGTTTTCGCTGTCCGCAATGACTGCCTCGCCGCAGGACGGACAGACCTCAGGCATATGGAAGTGCCTTTCGCTGCCATTTCGCTTTTCCTTGACTACTGAAACCACCTCGGGAATTATGTCCCCTGCCTTTCGCACGATTACCGTATCTCCAAGCATTATATCACGTTCACGGATAAAATCAAGGTTATGGAGAGTTGCTCGGGAAACGGTTGTCCCCGCAAGCTGTACGGGTTCAAGTACGGCATTTGGTGTCAAGACCCCTGTTCGACCTACCTGAATGACGATGTCCGTAAGCTTCGTAGGCTTTTCTTCGGGAGGGTATTTGTAAGCAACTGCCCATTTGGGAGTGGACGTTCCCTCTCCGATAAGCTCTCTCAGAGATAGGGAATTTATCTTTATAACCGCACCGTCAATACCGAAAGGAAGTCCCTGCCGCATATTTCCGATTCGTTCAATCTCGCGGATTATTTCATCGGCAGTTTTAACCACCCGGTATTCGGGAAGCACGGTAAAACCTACTTTTTTAAGCCAGTCAAGACTCTCGCTGTGAGATGAAAACTCACGGCTTCCCGTCTGGTAATTAAATACGAAAATATCAAGCCCTCTTGCTGCCGTTACCTTGGAGTCAAGCTGTCTTAGCGTTCCTGCGGCCGCATTTCTCGGGTTGGCGAAGAGGGATTCTCCCTCCGCTTCCCGCCGTTCATTAAGCCTTTCAAATTTCTCTCTTGACATATAGACCTCGCCGCGAACCTCCACATAAGGCTCATCGGTGTCTATGGTTAGAGGAATAGTACGCACGGTGCGAAGATTTTCCGTCACATCCTCGCCGACTTTTCCGTTTCCGCGAGTAGCACCGCGGGCAAATTTCCCGTCCTCATAAACAAGGGAAACAGATAGTCCGTCAATTTTACACTCAACGGTGAATTCACAATCCGCGTCATAAGATTTCATCCTTTTTACGAAAGCTTCGACTTCTTCGTAATCGAAAACGTCCGTAAGACTGTCGAGAGGGATGTTGTGCGTAATCTCATTGAAGGAGTTTAGTGCTTCGCCGCCCACTCGCTTAGTGGGAGAGTTTGAATCAGCAAGCTCCGGGTACTGTAATTCAAGACTTGTAAGTTCGCGAAAAAGCATATCATAATCGTAATCGGAGATTTCCGGAGCATCCAAAACATAGTAAAGCCGTGAATGGTATTCGAGTTTTTTCGCAAGCTCGGACATACGAGATTTGATTTCGGCAGTTCCCATGTGACATTTTCCTCGTTTAAGTAAAATTTTACATTCCAATATTGTAACTTACCTTATTATATCACATCTTTGGTAAAAATAAAAGGGGTTTCATAAATTTTTTCGCAAAATAACGCAAAAAGTGATTGACTTTTGCCCCGTAAATTGTTACAATATATGTATAGTCTTATTTTGTGTGCAGTAGGGAGGTATATTATGTACGTGCTTGACCGCTTTGAGGGCGAAATTGCCGTATTGATATCCGAGGAAGGGGACGTTAAGCATTTGCCCTGTCAGTCCCTGAGCAATGCTCATGAGGGAGACGTATTCGATTTTTCGGATGAAGGCTTACCAATTTACATGGAAGAGCTGACAAAAAGCCGAAAAGAACAGGTTCAATCACGCTTTGCACGGCTCGTAAAACGAAAAAAGAACTAAATAACGAAAACAATTATTTTGAAAGGATAAAAACCATGAAAACAAAAGCAGTTAGACTTTACGGAGTAGATGATTTACGCCTTGAGGAATTTGAACTTCCCGAAATTGCCGATGACGAAATACTTGCTCAGGTTATTTCAGACAGTATTTGTATGTCTTCTCACAAGGCGGCACTTCAGGGCGCAGCTCACAAGCGCGTCCCCGATGACTGTGCCGAGAACCCCATCATTATCGGTCACGAATTTTGCGGAATTATCTTAAAAGTAGGCGCAAAATGGCAGGATAAATTCAAGGCGGGAGAGAAGTTCTCTATCCAGCCTGCTCATAACAAAAACGGCAGCCTTTGTGCCCCCGGTTACAGCTACAAGTACTGCGGCGGCGATGCTACTCACGTTATCATCCCACCGGAAACTCTTGAATGTGATTGCCTCCTAAAATATAACGGCGATGCTTTCTTCTACGGTTCTCTCGCAGAGCCCATGAGCTGCATTATCGGCGGAGCTCACGCTAACTATCATACAACCAACGGCAGTTATGTCCACAGTATGGGCATCGTTGACGGGGGCGCAGCTTGTATTCTTGCAGGAGCAGGACCTATGGGCCTTGGGGCTGTGGATTATCTAATTTCCGGTGAACGCCATCCCTCGCTCCTTGTTGTAACGGATATTGACACCGCAAGACTCGAGCGTGCGGCATCGATTCTTCCCGTTGAAAAGGCAGCAAAGAACGGTGTTAAGCTCATGTATGTAAATACCGCAAATTATGGAGATCCTATTGCATATATGAAGAGCCTTGCCCCTGAGGGCTA
>JAZNUF010000067.1:0-3227 GCA_045592185.1 Candidatus Flemingiibacterium sp. | reverse complement strand
GGATGCGGGCGTTGACTGTATTCTTGTTGAGGCAGACAAAATTTGCAGCGGAATTACAAAAAACACAACCGCAAAGATCACCTTTGCTCATGGCTTGCTGTACGACAAGCTTATAAGACGTTTTGGAGAAGACAGGGCTCGGCTTTATTTAGAAGCACAGCTGCAGGCGTGCGAGAAGTATGCAGCTTTGTGCCGGGATATTTCATGTGATTACGAAAGAAAAGCTTCTTATGTGTATTCAATGAACGATCGCAAAAAGATTGAGCGTGAGGTTGATGGGTTGGGGCGTCTTGGCGTAAAGGCTGAATTTTTTGATGAGCTTGCACTTCCTTTTAAGGTCGCCGGTGCGGTGCGCGTGGAAGATCAGGCAGAGTTTCATCCCCTTAAGTTTGCTTTTGCCATGGCAAAGGATCTGCCAATATATGAAAACACGAAGGTATTGGAGCTTGGAGAGGGTAAGGCTGTAACAGAGTACGGCACGATAACGTGCGAAAAGATGATCGTGGCAACCCATTTTCCAATATTAAATAAACACGGCAGCTATTTTTTGAAGATGTATCAGCATCGCTCATACGTTTTAGCGCTTGCCGGTGCGCCCACAGTTAACGGAATGTATGTTGACGAAGCGGATACGGGGATGTCCTTTCGTAATTATGGTGATTTGCTGTTGTTGGGTGGGGGCGCACACCGAACGGGCAAAAATGGCGGAAATTGGCACGAACTTGAAGTGTTTGCAAAAAATCACTATACTGATGCAAAGATTATAGCAAAATGGGCAACACAGGATTGTATGACGCTTGACGGAGTTCCGTATATCGGACAGTATTCAAAAAATACACCGAACTTATACGTTGCCACGGGGTTCAATAAGTGGGGGATGAGCTCGTCCATGGTGTCAGCAATGCTCCTTTCGGATCTCGTTCGCGGCAAAATCAATAGATACGCGGCGGTATTTTCGCCGTCACGCAGTATTTTGCACCCGCAGCTTGCAGTCAATGCGTTTGAATCTGTGGTTAATTTGCTTACGCCAACAGTGCCGCGCTGTCCGCATTTGGGATGCGCTCTCAAATATAACCGTGCCGAGCATTCCTGGGATTGCCCCTGCCACGGTTCACGCTTTACCGAAGATGGTGAGCTTATCGACAATCCGGCTACGGATGACAAAAGAATGTAGTATGAATCTGGGTAAAACAAAAAGAAATGCATATGTTGCCGTCATGTGGGAAATAATAGCGTCAAACCCATAAACGGAGGTCACTATGTTTAAACACGAAAAAATGTTATTTCATCCCGTAGAGGTTGAAAAACCAAATCCACAGTACGCCGTTCTTCTTCAGGAACAGCTCGGCGGAGGAAACGGTGAAATGAAGGCGGCAATGCAGTATATGTCCCAAAGCTTCAGAATCAAGGATCCCGAGATTAAAGATCTCTTCCTTGACATCGCTGCCGAGGAGCTTGGGCATATGGAAATGGTGGCACAGACCATAAACCTGCTCAACGGCCACGATGTGGATGCAACAAAGGTGCAGGCTGGCGAGGTGCAGACGCACGTTCTGCTCGGACTGAACCCCGGACTTATTAACTCCTCGGGCTATTCGTGGACGGCAGATTACGTTACCGTCACGGGCGATCTGTGCGCTGACCTGCTCTCCAACATCGCATCTGAGCAGCGCGCGAAGGTGGTCTATGAGTATCTCTACAGACAGATTGAAGATAAGAAAGTGCGAGAGACCATCGACTTTCTCCTCAACCGCGAGGAAGCCCACAATCAGATGTTCCGTGATGCCTTTAACAGGGTGCAGGAAACCGGCTCCAATCGCGACTTCGGCACTACCAAGGCGGCTAAGATGTATTTCTCACTCTCCAATCCCGGACCAAATACTTTCGCCACGGGCGAAACTCACGCGCCATCGTTTAAGTAACTCAAATAAAAAATCACCGCTTTAGTGTTAGCGGTGATTTTTTATGTATCAAAAACTGAGCGAAGTAACCCGAAGAAATACCTCGGCGTTCAAATCCTCGCATTGTCAGATAGAAACAAATCCACGGAGTGACAAGTCACTCCGTGATTTTGTTTGGTCGGAATGACAGGATTTGAACCTGCGACATCCTGCTCCCAAAGCAGGCGCGCTACCAACTGCGCTACATCCCGATAGAATATTTAGTTTTAAGTAGCAGTTGTCCGCTGTGCTCCCTGTTGCAACAAAGGCTCTGTCTGCGTTCGCATAGCTCACTTGCCAATCGCCAAGTTGCTGCCACTCCTTTTTCCTCACTTTATCCGCCACCGGCGGCGCTCGGAAACGTCCCCAACTGCGCTACATCCCGATAGAATATTTAATTTTAAGCAGCAGTTGTCCGCTGCGCTCCCTGTTGCAACTAAGGCTCACGCTACTGTGTATACCGCATAAATTATACCACATGGCAAAGTGTTTGTCAAGGGTATTTTTTGTTGTTTAAAGAAAAAGCAAAAAACATTTGGAAAAAATTTAATATTGCTATTGACAAAACCCGGTTCTTGTGATATAATAATATACTGCATTATAATCGCTTTGGGTATGCAAACTTTTTTGCGAATGCCAAAAAATCGGCATAAAATCTGAAAAAACTGTGCAATTTGCTTGGCTTTGATTTTTGGCAAATACCCAATTACCTGCGGATGTCAATACTGTTGAATGGAGTGATAGTTTTTATGATGGTCAAACCTACGATGCTTGGCAAGACCGAAAGAATGAGCTTCGCCAAAATAGGTGATACTCTCGAAATGCCCAATCTTATCGAGGTACAGAAAAAATCGTATAAGTGGTTTCTCGATGAGGGGCTTCGGGAAGTACTGCGCGATGTGTCGCCTATTACCGACTATTCCGGCAATCTCGTTATAGAATTTATTGATTATACCATCGATCCGACTCCCAAATATCCGGAGGAGGAGTGCAAGGAGAGAGATACCAACTTCGCGGCCCCTCTTCGCGTAACCGTACGCCTTACAAACAAGGCTACCGGTGAGGTTAAGGAATCCGCTGTATTTATGGGCGATTTCCCCCTTATGACCGATAACGGTACATTTATCATTAATGGCGCGGAGCGTGTAATCGTTTCCCAGCTGGTAAGATCTCCCGGTATATATTATGAAACCTCCATTGATAAAACCGGTAAGGTTATTTATACCTCTACCGTTATTCCTTATCGCGGTGCATGGCTTGAATATGAAACCGATGCCAACGATATTT
>JAZNUF010000066.1:0-6334 GCA_045592185.1 Candidatus Flemingiibacterium sp. | reverse complement strand
CTTATAGAAAATATGCGCCGTGAGGGATACGAGCTTACCTGCTCTATGCCCCGTGTGCTTTACAAGGAAATTGACGGTCAGCTTTGTGAGCCTATGGAGCGTGTTGTTATTGACGTTCCCGAGGGAAGCGAGGGTACTGTTATCCAAAAGCTTGGTTCACGTAAGGGCGATTTGCTTGAAATGAATCTTCACGGCAGCCGAATGAAAATCGAATATTCCATTCCTGCCCGTTGCCTTTTCGGATATAGAAGTGAATTCCTCACTGACACTCGTGGAGAGGGAATTCTCAATTCGGTGTTTGACGGATATCAGCCATACCGCGGAGATATCACGCTGCGCTATACCGGCTCTCTCGTTGCAAGTGAGGCGGGGGAAACCACCTCTTACGGCCTATACCAGACTCAGGACAGAGGTCAGATGTTCGTTGGGGTGCAGACGCCCGTTTACGAGGGTATGATTGTAGGCGAATCGCCGAAGATAGGCGATATCGCTCTGAATCCCTGCAAAAAGAAGCATCTTACCTCCATTCGTTCCTCCGGTGCGGACGAAGCCTTGACTCTTACCCCCCACAAGGTTATGGGGCTTGAAGAAGCCATTGAATTTCTTGCCGAGGACGAGCTTATGGAGGTTACGCCCAAGTCCATAAGGCTCAGAAAGAGTATTCTTGATACGGCTCTTCGTCTTAAAGCTCAGGCAAAACTAAAAAAATAAGACAAATTAAAAGGCAGCTGCAATTTTATTTGCAGCTGCCTTTTTGTGTGTGCCATAAATAAAGATTATTCAACTGTAACGGATTTTGCCAAATTGCGAGGCTTGTCGATATCGCAGCCTCTCTTTGCCGCCGCATGATAGGCTATAAGCTGCAGCACAGTGACCGCAGGCAAAAATGCCAGGTCAGAGGACAGCTCCGGCAGACGGATTACGTAATCCGCTGTGCTGTCGGCAACTGCCGTATCAGCAGGGCATATCATAAAGGTAACGGCGCCCCGTGCCTTGGTTTCCCGTATATTGGATACGGTTTTTTCATAAAGGGAGGGCTGAGTGCATAAAGCGATTACGGGTACTCCCTCGGTTATGAGAGAAATGGTACCGTGCTTCAGCTCACCTGCCGCATAGGCCTCGCTGTGGATATAGGAAATTTCCTTTAGCTTAAGAGAGCCCTCGCAGGCAAGATAATAGTCAGCTCCTCTGCCGATAAAGAACAGGTCATCCGATGATGCGATTTTTTCGGCAGCCGCCTCAATTTCCGCTTCCCTTGAAATCATCTCGGCAACGGCATCCGGTGCCTTTTCGTAAAGCTCATTAACAATAGCCTTTGCCCTATCTTCCGACAAAGTACCGCGAACAAGTCCGGCACTAACGGAAATGAGCGCTAAAAGGGCGGTTTGAACCGAATATGCCTTGGTGCTTGCCACGGCGATTTCCGGCCCTGCCATGGTGTAAAGGACGGCGTCCGCCTCTCTGGCGATAGACGAGCCTATTACATTGACAATAGCAAGGGTGGAAGCACCCTTTTCCTTTGAAAGGCGCAGGGCGGCAAGGGAATCGGCAGTTTCGCCCGATTGTGAAATGATAACTACCAGGTCATCGCTTCCGATAATCGGGTCGTTGTAGCGGAATTCCGAAGCGATTTCAACCTCGCAGGGAAGCTTTGCAAACTTACCTAAAAGGTCCCGTGCGATAAGTCCTGCGTGCATAGCCGTTCCGCAGGCAACGATATGAACCCGCGAAATTTTCGCAAATACTCCGCAATCGAAGCCATCGGAGGAAAATTCGGGCAGACCGTTTTTGATTCGCGGATGCAGAGTTGTACGCATTACGCCCGGCTCCTCGTTTATCTCCTTTATCATGAAGTGAGGATATCCTCCGCGTTCGGCGGCATCTACGTCCCAGTGAGCTGTTTTCAGCTCTTTTTCAATCGCATTGCCATCCTTGAAGATTTCTACCGAGTTGCGGCATACCCTGGCAATTTCACCCTCATCCAGCTGATAATAATTGCGCGTTGAACGAAGAATTGCCGTTATGTCCGAAGCAATAAAATTACCGTCTTCATGGATTCCTACAATAAGAGGCGAGCCATAGCGAGCCGACCAAATCTCATCGGGACGGTCAGCAAAGAGGATTCCAAAGGCCCATGAGCCTACAAGACGGGATGTTACCATCTCGATAGCTGCCCTCGGCGAAAGCTTTTCTGTGACGTAGTAATAGTCAAGGAGCTTTGCCGCTACTTCGGTGTCCGTGTCTGAATTAAAGGTGTACCCGAGCCCTATAAGCTCCGCCTTCAATTCAGCGTGGTTTTCAATAATACCGTTGTGGACAATACTTAATGCAGGAGTACCGTGGGGATGGGCGTTTGTGTCCGTAGGTGCACCGTGAGTTGCCCATCGGGTGTGTCCGATACCGCAGTGGGATTCGGGGAGGTCTGTCACCTTTTCTTCAAGGGCGGACAGCCTGCCTGCCGATTTTGCAGAGGACAAACAGTTCCCGCCGTCAAAAAAGGCAACTCCTGCCGAATCGTAGCCGCGATATTCCAAGGCGCGAAGCCCCTCGATTAGATGTTTCAGTGAATTTTCTTTACCTATGTATCCAATGATACCACACATATTATTCTCCAATTCTCGGAAAATGCCGTATGTCTATAGATACTAAACGGCATTTAGCCGTACATTTTAATTCTTTGATTTTATCCGAATTTTTGTTTCGCGGTTACCCGCGGTTTTTGTCATCGGACTTACGACAGGGTATTGTAACCCCACCGGAAAAATTCCCGCCGAATATTTCGATAATTTTTCTCCTCGTCAACCGACAAGAGTCGGTCCCGGCGCTTTTTGTGATCTCTGTCACTGTGCATAGCTTGAGAGCTGTTTTTCTATAAGAGCAGCAGTTTCTTCGGTGATTGCCTTAATTAAGTCGGAATTGTCACCCTCTGCCATAATTCTTATAAGGGGCTCAGTACCCGATGGTCTTGCAACCAGTCTTCCTCCCTCGCCGATTTTTGCTTTCGCGCCCTCAAGAATCTCTTTCACTTCCGAATCGGTGTAGAATGCCAATTTTCCCTCGGGAGTGGTTCGTATGTTCACGATGAACTGAGGATAACGAGTCATAACTTTTGCCGCGTCACTGAGCTTTACTCCTGTGCGCTTCATTTGAGAAAGAAGCTGTATTGCGGTAAGCTGACCGTCACCGGTGGTAGAATAATCACGGAAGATAATGTGTCCCGACTGTTCTCCGCCCAGTTGGTAGCCCTCCATAAGCATTTTTTCAAGAACATAGCGGTCGCCGACCTTTGTGGCAACAAAACGAATGTCGTTCTCAGCACAGAATTTTGAAAAGCCGTAGTTGGTCATGATTGTGCCTACAACGGTGTTTTTACCCAGCTTGCCGCGAGATTTCATATCTAGGGCAAGAATTGCCATTATCATGTCGCCGTCCACGTCATTTCCGTTACCGTCAATGCAAAGACAACGGTCAGCATCACCGTCAAAAGCGATACCTGCATCAAGGTTGTGCTCCACAACGTATTTTCTAAGATTATCGAGATGGGTTGAACCGCAGTTGTCGTTGATATTAATACCGTCAGGGGTATTTGAAAGAATGGTGAAATTTGCACCAAGTCTTGTAAAAAGCTCCTCGGCGGTACGGCTTGCGGAGCCGTTTGCACAGTCCACGGCAATGTTCAGTCCGTCAAGACAGTGGGAAACGCTGCTGCAAAGGTGGTCAATGTAGTCCTTTACGGCGTTGTCAGCGCGAGTTACTCTGCCGATGTCGGCGGGAATTGCCAAGCTTGGAGTAGGATTTCCGTCAAGGACGATTGATTCTATTCTTTCCTCTAATTCATCCTCCAGCTTATAACCGTTGCCGTTGAAAATTTTGATTCCGTTGTACTCATAGGGATTGTGGGATGCGGAAATCATGATTCCTGCCTGAGCCTTGTATTTTCCTACAAGATAAGCTACCGCAGGAGTGGGGACAACTCCAAGGTCAATAACATCCGCGCCAACTGAGCAAAGTCCTGCAGTAAGAGCAGAAGCAAGCATTTCCGAAGAAATTCTCGTGTCCATTCCCACAAGTACGGTGGGGAGTCTGCGCCGTCCGCCGGATAAAACTTCTGCAGCTGCTCTGCCTATTTGCATGGCACGCTCGCAGGTAAGCTCTTTGTTTGCGATTCCGCGGACACCGTCAGTTCCAAAAAGTCTTCCCATTTTTGTTTCTCCTTTCCTACTTCATTAAACTTTTGGGACAATACTGCTTTCCGATTTATAAATAGAATCGGGGGGGATCACGCCGCGTACGCGTGACAAGGGGTAGACGTTTGTTCGGCTGCCGATTATGCTGCCGGGACAAAGTACGCTGTTGCAACCTACTTCCACATGGTCGCCGAGGATGGATCCGAATTTTTTTCGTCCGGTTTCCATAGCTTCATCGCCTGCTTTGACGGCAACGAGGGTTTTGTCGCTTTTTACGTTGGAGGTGACAGCACCCGCGCCCATATGGGAACAGTAGCCGAGAATTGAGTCGCCCACATAATTAAAATGGGGCACCTGCACCTTGTCGAAAAGTATGCAGTTTTTTAATTCGCAGGAGTTACCCACTACCGCACCCTTGCCGATGATGGCAGAGCCTCGGATATATGCGCCGTGGCGAATTTCCGCTCCGCTGTCGATGATGCAGGGGGAACCTATGTAAGCACTGGGGGCGATTTTCGCATCCTTTGCCGCATAAACTCCGTCCGCTACCTCATCATACATGAGAGGGGAGAGGGCTTTCCCGATTTCCAGAATAAAATCCTTAATTGAATCAAGAACTTCCCAAGGATATTTTTCCGGAGTCAGAATCGGGGCGGCTATGGTGTGGGATAGGTCAAACAGCTGGCCGATTTTTGGTATATGATTACCTTTCATACTTCTCCTTTCCGCGCGGTGGTAACGCGCTTATTGTCTTGTATCATTGCCTCAGCGTATGACGGAAATACAAGACAATATATATTATACCATATTAAAAGAAATATGTCAATCCACAGAATGTTGTGCAGATTTATTCATTAAAAGTACACAAAAAATTAAATAATAATTATCGAACAACCGTTTGCTTTTTTGAGATAGATGTGGTATAATTGTAATCAGGGATACCATAAAAAATGGGAGGGTAACAAAATGGCGGCTAATCTTACTGCCCGTGAACGGGAAATTTACGAATATATCATAAATACAATAAGAAGTGAGGGCTATGCTCCGAGTGTTCGGGATATTTGCACGGCGCTTAATATGAAGAGCACCTCCACTGTCCATTCTTACATAACAAGGCTTGAGGAGAAGGGAGTAATAACAAAAGACCCGGGAAAAAGCAGGACTCTTCGCGTTGACACAAGCAGCTCTTCTAAATCCTCTTCCACTTTACGCGTGCCGATTCTCGGTAAGGTAGCGGCAGGAATGCCTATACTTGCCGTTGAAAATTATGAAGGGTATATAGATGTGCCTAAGCCCTCGTCAAGCACGACTGCCAACGACCTTTTTGCGCTGAAGGTGCAAGGGGAGAGCATGATAGAGGCAGGAATAATGGACGGGGATCTGCTGGTTATCGAAAAGCGGAACACCGCTTCTGACGGCGAAATTGTGGTTGCATTGGTAGATGATGAAGCGACAGTTAAGACATTTTACAAAGAGGACGGCAGATTTAGGCTTCAGCCGGAGAATTCCACGATGAAGCCCATTTATGTAAAAGAGCTTATTATTCTCGGTAAAGTTGTTGCCTCCATGAGATTTTACAGATAAAAATAAAAAGCGGAGGCTTAGGCTGCTTCTCATAAGAAAGTTTGCCTAACCACGGTAGGGGCGAACCGTGTTCGCCCGCAAAATATGCCATTATCCAATATCGGCAAGAACGTTTTAGACGAATTGGAACGTTGGAATAAAACATATCCTGTCGTATCATTGTATTCTTATGTAATTATGCCGATCACCTACACGTAATGGTCGTTATTTCTGCCGATGAATACGGGCGACCACAGATCGCCCCTACGGTGGAACGGATGGTGAAACAATTCAAAGGAGCGGCTACGAAAAAGATCGGTGCATCCATTTGGCAAAAATCATATATTGAACACGTGATACGGAATAAAAAGGATTACGAAACCCGATTGAATTATATTTATGAGAACCCTCTTCGCTGGTACTACGATGAATTATACATAGAAGAATAGGGGTATGGGCTTTGCCCTGTACCTTTGTAATACAAAGGCAAAATAACAGGTTTGTTAGATAGAGGAGAAACCTTAAATTGTTCCTTTTTTGCAATCTTGTTGCAAGGAGCAAATTTTTATAGGGGGTGTTGCACC